>VAXT01000069.1 GCA_005883245.1 Actinomycetota bacterium
ACCGAGGTCACGTATCTCGGCGCGGTCTGGGGCACGATGGCCGCGCTGCGCAGGATGCAGCCGCGCGACCGCGGCACGATCGTCCAGGTCGGTTCAGCGCTCGCGTACCGGTCGATCCCGCTTCAGGCCGCCTACTGCGGCGCGAAATCCGCGCTTCGCGGCTTCACCGAATCGCTCCGCACCGAGCTCCTCCACGACGGCTCGAATGTGCGCCTGACGATGGTCGATCTCCCGGCGCACAACACGCCGCAGTTCCGCTGGAGCCGCGCGAAGATGCCTCGCGAGCCGCAGCCCGTGCCGCCCATCTTCCAGCCCGAGCTCGCGGCCGAAGCGATCGTCTACGTCGCGAGCAACCCACGGCGCGAGCTCGTCGTCGGCTGGCCCGCGCTGAAGGCGATCTACGGCGAGAAGGTCGCGCCCGGTCTCCTCGACCGCTACCTCGCGCGCAACGGCTACGAGGCGCAACAAACCGACGAGCCCCTCGACGGGGAACGTCCCGGCAACCTCTTCGAGCCCGTCGAAGGCGACTTCTCCGCCCACGGGCCGTTCGACGACCAGGCGAAGCCGCGGAGCCTGCTCTTCGAGCTCGACCGCCGCCTGGCCGCACTCTTCTCGCGAAACGGAAAGGACTGACATGACCACGCTCGTCTCCGACTTCATCCTCGACCGCCTCACGCAATGGGGCATCCACCGCATCTACGGCTTTCCCGGAGACGGGATCAACGGCTTTCTCGGCGCGCTCGACCGCGCCGACGGCGATCCGGAGTTCATCCAGGTCCGCCACGAGGAGATGGCCGCCTTCATGGCCTGCGGGCACGCGAAGTTCACTGGCGAGGTCGGCGTTTGCCTCGCGACGTCCGGGCCTGGTGCGATCCACCTGCTGAACGGCCTCTACGACGCGAAGCTCGACCACGCGCCCGTCGTTGCGATCGTGGGTCAGCAGAAGCGGATGTCGCTCGGCGGCGGCTACCAGCAGGAGGTCGACCTGAACACGCTCTTCAAGGACGTGTCTGCGTACGTCCAAGTCTGCATGGAGCCGGCTCAGGCGCGGCACCTGGTCGACCGAGCCGTGCGCATCGCCCAGGCGGAGCGGACCGTGTGCACGCTCATCGTCCCGAACGACGTCCAGGAGGAGAAGGCGGTCCCATCACCGCCGCGGGAGCACGGAGCCGTCTTCTCGGGGATCGGCTACGCGCCGCCGCGGGTGATGCCGCCAGAGACCGAGCTCGACCGCGCGGCCGGGATCCTGAATGAGGGCGAGAAGGTCGCGATGCTGGTCGGCCAGGGTGCGCTCGGCGCGGAGGATGAGGTCGTCGAGACGGCCGAGGTGCTCGGCGCGGGCGTGGCGAAGGCGCTCCTCGGACGGGCCGTGCTCCCGGACGATCTTCCGTTCGTGACCGGCTCGATCGGCCTGCTGGGCACGAGGCCGAGCTACGAGCTGATGTCGGGTTGCGACACGCTGCTCGTCGTCGGCTCGAGCTTTCCGTACTCGGAATGGCTGCCGAAGGAAGGCCAGGCACGCGGGGTGCAGATCGACATCGACCCGAAGCTGATCGGGCTCCGCTACCCGATGGAGGCGCTCCTCGTCGGCGACGCCACGGAGACCCTGAAGGAGCTCTTGCCGCGGCTCGAGCGCAAGGAGGATCGCTCGTGGCGCGGGCAGATCGAGGAGTGGGTCGAGGACTGGTGGCGCCTGATGGAGGACTGGGCGCTGCAGGACGCGGACCCGATCAACCCGCAGCGCGTCATGTGGGAGCTCTCGAAGCAGCTGCCCGACGGCGCGATCCTCGCGGCCGACTCCGGCTCGTCCACCAACTGGTTCGCGCGCGACCTGCGGCTGCGCAAGGGCATGCAGGCGTCCCTCTCGGGCACGCTCGCGTCGATGGGCGACGCGGTTCCGTATGCGGTCGCCGCCAAGTTCGCGCATCCGGACCGGCCCGTGATCGCGATCGTCGGCGACGGCTCGTTCCAGATGAACGGGATGAACGAGCTGCTCACCGTGGCCAAGTACCGCGAGCGCTGGAGCGACCAGCGACTCGTGTTCTGCGTCTTCAACAACCAGGACCTGAACCAGGTCACGTGGGAGCAGCGCGTGCTCTCCGGTGATCCGATGTACCCGGCGACGCAGCGCATTCCCGACTTCCCGGCCGCGCGCTATGCGGAGCTCGTCGGGCTGCACGGAGTCAAGGTCGACCGTCCCGACGATCTGGCCGATGCCTGAGCGGACGTGTTCTCCGCGGGGCGCCCGGCAGTGCTCGAGGCCGTCGTCGACCCGGAGATCCCGCCGCTCCCGCCGCACATCACCGGCGAGCAGATGAAGAAGATGACCCGCGCCATGGTCAAGGGCGACCCGGAGGCGGTGGGTGTGATGGAGAAGTCGCTCCGCATGAAGATCGAAGAGCTTCTCCCGGGGCGGTGACGTCCGTGGCCGCGGGCGTCGCGGTGGAGCGGGTCGACGTCTCGGCGTACACGATCCCGGCCGAGGAGCCGGAGTCCGACGGGACCTTCGAGTGGGACTCGACGACGGTCGTCGTCGTCGAGGTTGCGGCGGGCGGCGAGACCGGCCTCGGCTACACGTACGGCCCAAGAGCCGTGGCCGTTCTGGTCGACGAGCTCCTCGCGCCGCTCTTAACAGGGTCTGACCCCGTGATCTTTACAGGGTCTGACCCCGTTAAGGCGTGGGCTGAGATGGGGAGACGGCTTCGGAATGCCGGCCGGCCTGGGATCGGGGCGATGGCCATGTCCGCGGTGGACATCGCGCTCTGGGACTTGAAGGCGCGACTCGAGGGCCTGTCCCTCGTAAAGACCCTGGAGGAGCGGCATGACGTGGTGCCGCTGTACGGGAGCGGAGGCTTCACCTCGTACTCGAACGACCGGCTTGCCGAGCAGCTCGGTGGCTGGGTCGACGAGGGCTTCCCGCAGGTGAAGATGAAGATCGGCCGCGAGCCGGAGCGCGACCCATCTCGACTGGACGCGGCCAGAGAAGCCATCGGAGAAGCCGAGCTCTTCGTGGACGCGAACGGCGCGTACGGCCGCTCACAGGCGCTCGAGTGGGCGGACCGGCTCGCCGCCTGGGACGTGCGCTGGCTCGAGGAGCCGGTCACCTCGGACGACCCCGACGGCCTGCGCACAGTCAGAGAGCGAACCACGATCGACGTCGCAGCCGGCGAGTACGTGTACGTCCTGGCCGACGCGCGGAACCTCCTCCAGGCACGGGCGGTCGACTGCCTGCAGGCCGACGTCACGCGCTGCGGAGGGATCACCGGCTTCCTCGAGGTCGCCGCCCTCGCGCACGAGCACGGCCTCGACGTCTCTGCCCATTGCGCGCCCCAGACCTCGGCGCATGCCTGCGCCGCGATCCCGAACCTGCGCCACCTCGAATGGTTCCACGACCACGTCCGCGTCGAGCGGATGCTCTTCGACGGCGCCCTCGAGCCCGAGCACGGCGTGCTCCGACCGGACCGTTCGCGAGCGGGCCATGGTCTCGAGCTCAAGCGGGTCGAGGCGCAGAGGCACGCCGCGTGAGGATCGCGGCGAAACCGGACCTCCGCTTCCAGACGCCGCCCGTGGGCTCGATCGAGGTCGATCGGGAGGCGCTGCGCACGCAGCTGGAGGCCGATCTAGAAGGAGAGGTGCGCTTCCGCCCGGGAGACCGCGCGCTCTACGCGACCGGCGGGTCGAACTACCGGCTGATCCCGATCGGCGTCGTGATCCCGAGGTCGGTCGACGACGTCCTCGCCACCCTCGCCGCGTGCCGAGGGCACGGCGCGCCGGTCCTGTCTCGCGGCGGCGGCACGAGCCTTGCGGGCCAGATCGCGAACGTCGCCGTCGTCGTCGACTTCTCGAAGTACCTCAACCGGATTGTCGACATCGACCCCCGGCGAAAGCTTGCGCGCGTTCAGCCCGGCCTCATCCTCGACCACCTGCGGAACGAGGCCGAGGCGAGATACGGGCTGACCTATGGCCCGGATCCCTCGACGCACGACCACGACCAGGTCGAGGAGCTGGACGTCGTCACGTACCGCGGAGACCGGTTCACGGTTCGCGAGACGCCCGAGCCCGAGCTCGACCGGATCATCTCGGCAGGAGGCGCCCAGGGCGAGATCTACAGGAAGCTGCGTGACCTCCGCGACCGCGTGGGCGACCTCGTCCGCGAGCGCTACCCGAACATCCCGCGCCGGGTCTCGGGCTACAACCTCGACCGCCTACTGCCCGAGCACGGGTTCGACGTCGCCGCGGCGCTGACCGGTACCGAGAGCACGTGCATAACGGTGCTCGAGGCGACCGTCCGCCTGATCGAAAGCCCGCCCTGCCGCAGCCTGCTCGTGCTCGGCTTCGCCGACCCGGGCCTCGCCGGCGACCACGTCCCGATGGTCATGGCGCACAAGCCACTCGGCCTCGAAGGCGTCGACGACGTCCTCCTCGAGGACATGACCCTCGTGCACCTGCACGACGAGCACCTGTCGATGATGCCGCGCGGACAC
Source organism: Actinomycetota bacterium (assembly GCA_005883245.1). GTDB lineage: Bacteria > Actinomycetota > Thermoleophilia > Gaiellales > Gaiellaceae > VAXT01. Next base: position 4,485 of record VAXT01000069.1, read on the forward strand.
GACTTCCTCCTGATCGAGTTCGGCGGCGAGACGAAAGAGGAAGCCGACGCGAAGGCGAACGCGCTCGTCGCCGACCTGCGCAAGGACGGAAAGCATCTCCTCGGCTGGACGCTCTACGACGACAAGGAGGCCGAGGCCCACGTGTGGGAGGTGCGCGAGGCCGGGCTCGGCGCAACCGCGTTCATCCCGGGCAAGGACGGCTACGAGAGCGCGCTGTACGGGCACTACGGCCAGGGCTGCATCCACGCGCGCTGGAACTTCGACCTGAAGACGAAGGACGGGATCGCCACGTTCAGGCGGTTCCTCGACGACGCGGCCGACCTCGTCCTGTCGATGGGCGGCTCGCTGTCGGGCGAGCACGGTGACGGCCAGTCCCGCGCCGAGCTGCTGCCGAAGATGTTCGGCGACGAGCTCGTCGAGGCGTTCCGCGAGTTCAAGTCGATCTGGGACCCGGACTGGAAGATGAACCCGGGCAAGGTCGTCGACCCGTACCGGATCACGGACAACCTGCGGCTCGGGACGGGCTATGCGCCTCCGCGGGTCGACACGCACTTCGCGTTCGCCGACGACGGCGGCTCGTTCGCCCACGCGACGGTGCGCTGCGTGGGAATCGGCAAGTGCCGGCGCACCGAGGGCGGAGTCATGTGCCCGAGCTACATGGTCACGAAGGAGGAGAAGCACACGACGCGCGGGCGCGCGCACCTCCTGTTCGAGATGCTCGAGGGCGATCCGGTCGAGGGCGTCTGGTCGAACGAGGAGGTCTTCGAGGCGCTCGACCTCTGCCTGTCGTGCAAGGGCTGCACGAACGACTGCCCTGTGCACGTCGACATGCCGACGCTGAAGTCCGAGTTCCTCGCGCATCGCTACAAGGGCCGGCTACGACCCCGGCACGCGTACGCCTTCGGGCTGATCGACCAGGCGGCGCGGGTCGCAGCACATGCCCCCGGGGTCGTCAACGCGCTCACGCAGTCGCCGGGGCTGGCGCGCGTGGCGAAGGCCGTGGCGGGCATGGCGCCCGAGCGCGAGTTTCCTGCGTTTGCGCCGCAGACGCTCCAGGCCTGGTTCGCGACCCGCGGCAGCGCGGGCAACCCGACCGGCAAGACGGTGCTCCTCTGGCCGGACACGTTCACCAACCACTTTCACACCGAGGTCGGGGTCGCCGCAGTCGAGGCGCTCGACCGGGCGGGGTACAACGTCGTCGTCCCCGAAGGCCATCTCTGCTGCGGACGGCCCCTGTACGACTACGGCTTCCTCGGGCTCGCCCGCCTCTATCTCGAACGGACGATCGACCGCTTTCGCGACGAGATCCGTGCGGGCATCCCGATCGTCGGCATCGAGCCGAGCTGCACCGCCGTCTTCAAGGACGAGCTCGGAAAGATGCTGCCCGACGACGAAGACGGCAAGCGCCTCGCCAAGCAGATCTTCCACTTCGGCGAGTTCCTCGAGCGCGAGGGCTACGAGCCGCCCACCCTCCCGCGCAAGGTGCTGCTGCACGGTCACTGCCACCACAAGGCGACCGGTGGGATGGGCTCGGAGCAGACGTTGCTCGAGCAGATGGGCGCCGAGGTCGAAGCGCCCGATTCGGGCTGTTGCGGCCTCGCAGGCTCGTGGGGCTACGAGACCGGTCACTACGACGTCTCGATGGCCTGCGGCGAGCGCGTCCTCCTGCCCGAGGCGCGCCGGGCGTCCACGGGCACCCTGCTCGTCGCCGACGGCTTCTCGTGCCGCACGCAGATCGAGCACGGCGCGCGTCGTAAGCCGCTGCACCTGGCCCAGGTGGTCGCGCTCGCGCAGAGCGGCGAGATTCCCGCTCGGCCCGCCAACGGAAGCGCCGGCGTCAAGGTGCTGCTCGGCGCCCTGCTCGCCGGCGGAGCGATCTACGCCGCGAAGCGTGCATGGCCGACCTGAGATCCTCGACGGCTCGACTTCTCCGGCTTCGAGCGCGACGACACGGGCGTCCCCGTCCCGTACCCGGACGCGCTCGTCCCGCAGGTCTGGTCGGCGGGTGCGCCTCTGCTCGCGCTCCGCACGCTGCTCGGGCTCGAGGCGGACAACCGAAAGAGGCGCACGTCGCCGCACGTGCCCGAGGAGCTCGGCCGGATCCGTTTGCACTAGGCGATGCGATCAGGCCGCGTGTAGACGTTCATCCGGCCCCCGCGGACGAAACCGCAGAGCGTGATGCCCTGCTCGGCCCCGAGCTCGACGGCGAGGGTCGACGGCGCGCCGACCGCGACGAGGATCGGACAGCCGGCGACCGCCGCCTTCTGGACGAGCTCGAACGAGAGCCGGCCGCTGACACAGAGAATCGAATCGTGGAGCGGTAGCTTCTCCTCGCGGAACGCCCAGCCGATCACCTTGTCCATCGCGTTGTGCCGTCCTACGTCCTCGCGAACGCACAGGAGCTCGCCCGCGGAGTCGAAGAGCCCGGTGGCGTGGAGGCCGCCGGTCTCGGTGAACGCCGCCTGGCTCTCGCGCAGGCGTTCGGGGAGAGCCGAGATCAGACTCGCCGTAACGCGCAGCTCGCTCACGACCGGCTTCGCCTCCACGCGCACGGCCTCGAGCGCGCCCTTACCGCATACACCGCACGACGAGGTCGTGTAGAAGCTCCGCCGCAGTCGCTCCGGGTCGAAGCCGTCTGCGGACACGTCGACCGTGTTCGCGGCGAGGTCGTCCGGGAGCGAGGCCGAGCGTGGCTCGAGCCCCTCCGAGAGGCAGAAGCCGAGCGCGAGCTCCTCGTCGTGCCCGGGCGTCCGCATCGTCACCGCCACAGGCTCGCCGCCGATCCTGATCTCGAGCGGCTCCTCGACCGCGACGGCGTCCCGTTCGCGGCTGCCGCCGGGCAGGCGCATCACGTCCGCCGATGCCGTCGAGTACGGCGGCGCGGCCACGTCAGCTGAGGCCGCGGACCGCCTCGGCGAGCTCGTCGAGGCTCGCGGTGCCCTCAGCGCGGCCGATCATGTAGCAGAGAAGCGGCGCGTTCGTCCGCTCGCCGCTCTCGTGTGCCGCGATCCGGGCCAGGTCGAGCAGGTTCGCAGCGGCCTCGTCACCGATCTCGAGCTCAGCGGAAGGCTTACCGGCGGCCCCGGCAACAGCATCGCGCGCTTGGGTGAGCCATGCGTCCATTCCTTGATGCTAGGTGAGAACGCCCTCGGAGATCACGCGAGCAGCCGCCGGAGCCGGGCTTTGCCCGGCGGGAGGCTCACAAACCCAAGGACCGCGGGAAGCACGACCCGCTTCGGCGGCTCCTGAAACATTTCGAACTGAGCAGAACGCTCTGAAGGAGGGGGCACGTGGGGGAACCAGGAGTTCCCCTGCGCTTCAGCGGTCTTGTTGCTTCTGCTCGAGCTTGATGAACTCGAGGTCGTCCTGGGTGACGACCAGGCTCGGGCCGACCGTGGCGATGCCGTTCGACTTCAGCTGGTTCATGGCGTCCTCGAGCGCCTTGCGCGCGTCTTCCTCGTCCTCGGCGACGTCGGCGCGGGTCGTCGAGCCGGAGCTGAATCGCACGTAGGCCTGCCACATGGTCGCGGGATCGTACAAGAGATCCCGTGACTGTCCGAGTGCCCGGCACTGGGACGCGTCTCGAGGGGACCCGCTTGCCTCGGACAGGTCCCAGTGCCTGGCACTTGGACGTGTCCCGCAGAGCCGTGGTCAGGCGACCTCGGCGTCGATGTCGTCGTCGCTGCCGATCTGCTTGTTCCACCACTCGGACTCGCGGCGCTGGAGCGCGCCCTGAGCCTGAGCGACGTAGGTGGCGAGCTGGTCCTCCTTCACGCCCAGCTTCTCCTCGAGCTCGGCGACCGCCTGCTCGCGGGCTTCGAGCTTGTCGAGCCGGATCTCGAAGTCGGTCTCGTAGCGCGCCTCGCGCTGGTCGAGCCCCTCTTCGCGCTCGTCGAGCTCCCGCGTCCGGTCGCGCATGCTGGCTTCGGTATCGGCCAGCCGCTTCTCGCGCTTGCCGACGCGGGCCAGGGCCGTCTGGGACAGCTCGGCCTCCTCCAGGAACGCGGCCTCGCGCTCGTTGAGCTGCTGCTCGCGGTCCTCGAGCCTCTGCCGCAAGGCCTCGCGGGCCACGAGCTCCTGCTCGCGAGCCTGGAGCTGCTGTCGCAACCGATCGAGCTCGTCGGACTGCGTCTTCTCGAGATCGGCCTCTCGCTGTCGCACCTCCGCTTCCTTGGCGGCCAGCTCCTGCTCGCGGGCCTCGATCTCGCCGAGGCGCTGCTCGAACTCCTCGACCTCGCCGGCCGACGCGGCGAGCTTCCGCTCGAGATCGGCGGTCTCCGCGCGGATCCTTTCCTGTCGGTCGTTGACGTCCGCCTCTCGCCGCCTGAGCGCGGCGTCCTCGGCGGCGGTCCTCGCGCTCTCCTTGGCGAGGCGCTGCTCGCCCTCGACGAGCCGCGTTTCACGGCCGGCGAGATCCTTCTCGCGCCGCTTCAACTCGTTGTCGCGGCCCTTCGCGCCACGGCGAGCTTGTCCTCCCGGGTCTTGAGCTCTGAAGACCGCTGTGCAAGCTCCGAGGAGCTCCGGCCCGCGAATCGCTCGGCCTCCGTCAGCTCGGCGTCGCGTGCCTGGAGCTCCTCCTGGAGCTCGGCGGCAGCAGACTGGGCTGCTGCGACCTCTTCCTGGAGCGCTGAGAGCCGTTTGCGCTCCGCGAGGAGCTCTTGCCGCTCCTGCGCCATGCGCCGCTCACGCTCCCGGATCTGGGACTCCGTGCTGGAGAGCCTCGCGCTGCGCTCGTCGAGCTTCGTCTGCTCGTGCGCGACCTCGTGCTCCTCGCCCAGCTTGCGCTCGTAGGCCTCGACCTGCTCGGCGAATGCCGCGCGCAGCGAAATCTCGCGCTTCTGGGCCGCCTCCAGCTGAGCTCGGAGGTCTTCGACCTCGGGATTGGCGCCGTTCAGCTCGACCGTAGCCGGCTGCTCGAAGTCGTAGCTCACGTACTGCGGGTCGGGCTCCTCAGCGGGCGCGGGCTGCTGGGGCTCTTCGCCCTCAGGGTGCAGCCGCTTGCGCAGCTGTGCGCGGAGACCGGTGCCGAAGCCGCGTTCGGTGGCTTCGGGCTCGCTCTGTTCATTCGCTTCGACGTTGCCGTCTTGACGGAGGGTCATCGAGGGTTTGCTCCTAGCCGAAGATCTTCTGGACGTTGAGGATGGCCGGCCCGAGGATGACGAGGAACATGGCCGGGAAGATGAAGAGCACGGTCGGGAAGAGCATCTTGATCGGCGCCTTCATCGCCCGCTCCTCCGCGGCCGCCTGCCGGCGAAGACGGGCGTCGGCCGCCTGGACGCGAAGGATCCGGCCCAGGGTCGTGCCGAGCTGGTCGGCCTGGATGATCGCGCGCGTGAACGCGGACAGCTCCGGTGCGTCGACGCGGTCGGACATGCGCTTGAGTGCTTCGGAGCGGCTCTCGCCGATCCGCATCTCGGAGAGCGTCAGCCCGAACTCGTCGGCCAGGGGGCCGTCCATGTGTTCGTTGAGCTTGGCCAGCGACGCATCGAAGCCGAGACCGGCCTCGACGCTGACCGCGAGCAGATCGAGGGCGTCAGGCAGGTCCGCCCGCACCTTTTCCTTCCGGCCGCGAGCCTTGAGCGTCAGGGCGTAGTCGGGGCCGAGGAAGCCCAGCGCGCCGGCCATCAGGGCGCCGAGCACGACGCCGCTGAGCCCGCGGCCCGCTCCGAGCATCGAGCCGACGAAGCAGCCGACCAGGGCGAGCAGCGCCTTGAGAGCGAGGAAACCGGTGGGCGAGATCCTGTAGCCCACGCCGGCCGCCATCAGCCGGCGGCCCACGGAGTCGGCGCTCGACCGCGGATTGATCTTGAGCGCCCACTTGGCGAGGACGTCGCTGATCGGTGCCACCACACGCTCGCGCAGGCCCTCGTTGGGCGTGCCCGACGGCAGCTCCATGCGCCCGTAGGTCGCGGCGCGACGCACGGACAGGTACCGCTGGCGTGAAGGGGCGGTGACGATCTCGCCGAGCAGGAAGGCCGCGCCGGCGAGGCAGAACACTGCGAGGACTAGTAGAAGAGTCATGTGGTCATTACCCCTTGAACGAGACGATCTTCTTGAGGATCAGGGAACCGAAGGCCATCATTCCGAGGCCTGCGTAGATCAGCATGTGCCCGGTCTGCGTGTGGTAGAGCGGCTCCATGTAGATCGGGTTGATGATCGTGATCGCGATGGCGATGAAGAAGGGGAGCGCGACGAGGGTGTAGGCGCCTGCGCGTCCCATCGCCGTCAGGCCCTTCACCTTGCGGATGAACTGCTGCCGCTGGCGGACCGTGTCGGCGACCATGTCGACGAGCCCGGCGAGGCTGCCGCCGACCTGCTGCTGGATCTTGACCGCGGTGATCACGAAGTCGAAGTTCTTGGAGCCGAGCCGCTCGGACATGTCCCAGAGAGCCGCCTCCAGTGGCTTCCCGAGGCGTGTCTCGGCGAGCACCCGGTGGAACTCCTTGCTCGCCGGCGGGTTGCCCTCGTCGACGATCGTCTGCAGGCCGGCCTTGAAGCTGTGGCCCGCCTTGAGCGCGGCTGCGAGCGTGATCAGCACGTCCGGCAGCTGGTTCTCGAAGGCCTTCAGCCGGCGGCTCGCCTTGAACCACACGAACGCAACCGGCGCGAGCCCGCCGGCAGCGAACGCCGCGAGCGTGATCAGCATCGACGGCGACATCATCGTGGCGATGAGGCCGCCGACCAGTGCGAGCCCGCACATGACGTAGAAGACCTCGACCGTGCGGACGGGCAGGTCGCTGCGCTCCACGAGCCGGTCGAGCCGCTTCCAGAGTTTCCAGCCCGAGAAGGCGGACTCGGTCGCGTTGAAGAGCCCGGCGGCGGCGGCGAGCCGTTCCCGCTCCTGCTTGCGCTTCACCTTGACGTCTGGAGCGAGGTGCGGCGCGAGCCGTTTCTTCAGCCGTGCGCCCTTCACGGTGGTCAGCGCGAGCGAGGCTGCGATGAGCACGATGAAGAAGGAGACGATGGCCATCATCTGCGTCCCGAGGACCGTCTTGTAGAAGACCGCCGGAAGCAGGTGCGACGGCTTCGCGTCGTCCGAGCCGGGGCCGAGGCTCGCCGGCAGCGTGATCGGCTTCGGAACCGACTTCTCGCTGTTCCACGTCGCCTCGAGGAACGCGGTGTCCCCGGGGCGGGCCGTCGTTGCGTAGTCGAGCATCCACGTGCGCCTGAGCTCCGACGCGATGGCCGCGTACTGGGTGCTCAGCGTGGCGCTGGAGGTGGTGCCGTGATAGACGCCGCCCGTCTCCTCGGCCAGCTTGTGGAGCGGGGCGGGATTGAACTTCGGGCTCTCGATCGCGACGACGTAGATCGCCGTGCCCGCCTGGCGGGCGGCCGCGATCGCATCGTCCAGCGAGGCCGAGCTGCGAGTCTCGTTCCCGTCGGTGACGACGATGATTACTCTCGCCTCGAGCGGCTCGTTGGCGAGCACGTTCGAGGACTTGACGATCGAGTCGTAGAGCGTGGTGCCCTGGACGGGGTCGACCTGGATCGCCCCGAGTGCGCCGACGGCGTCGCCGCGCTCGGTGGAGAAGTCGGTCAGCATCTGCGGTCTTGTTGCGAACGACGCGACGGCGACCCGGTCGGGTGCCGGCTTCGAGTCGACGAAGCTCCGGGCGGCTGCGATCGCATGCGCGAGCGGCGCGCCCCGCATCGACTGGGAGCGGTCGATTGCGAGCACCACGGACTTCTCCGCGCCGAGGTTCTCGGCCCGGTCGACCCGGACGGCCACCCCGTTCTCGCGCAGCGTGGGTGCCTGCGAGCTCGGGTCGGACGTGAGGACGCTCACGCGGAGGACGGGGTAGGAGCTCGTGTCGACGCTCCGCACCGCGACGCCGGCGTTGGCCGCCGGCACCGCGAGGCCAATCGCCCCCGCGAGAGCGATTGCGATCAGACGCTTGCGGCTCATGAGAACCCGCCGAAGTTCGCGACGGCCAGCGTCGACCGGTAGCCGGACTGGTCCTCGTCGAAGAAGTTCGGCTGCAGGGCGACGCCGTGCGCAGCCATCTTGTCGAGGAAATGCGGCTTCAGGCCGGTGCTCGTGAGCGGCGAGAGCAGTCTCGTTCCGGCGAAGGCCGTGTCCTCGTCCGGTGGCTTCGCGTGGAATATGTCCTGGAGCGTGATCACCTCGGACTCCATGCGGAGCACCTCGGTGATGTGCGAGATCCGTCGGGAGCCGTCCACGAGACGCGTGATCTGAACGAGCAGGTCGAACGCGCTCGAGATCTGCTCGCGGATCGCCCGCAGCGGAAGGTCGACGCCTGCCGTCAGGACGAGCGTCTCGAGCCTCGACAGCGCGTCACGAGGGGAGTTCGCGTGGATCGTGGTCAGCGAGCCCTCGTGGCCCGTGTTCATGGCCTGGAGCATGTCCAGGGTCTCGGCTCCGCGGACCTCTCCGACGATGATCCGGTCGGGGCGCATGCGGAGGGAGTTCCGGACGAGCTCGCGGATGCGGATCTCCCCCTGGCCTTCGATGTTCGGGGGCCTGGACTCGAGCGTGATCACGTGCTCCTGCTGGAGCTGGAGCTCCGCGGCGTCCTCGATCGTGACGATGCGCTCGTCACCCGGCACGAAGGCCGAGATCGCGTTCAGCGTCGTCGTCTTCCCGGTGCCGGTACCGCCCGTGATCAGTACGTTCAGCTTCCCGCGCGTGCAGGCGGCGAGGAACTGGGCCGCCTTCGGGGTCACCGTCCCGAAGCTGATCAGGTCGTCCATCGTGTACGGATCGCGGGAGAACTTCCGGATCGTGAGCGTCGGCCCGCGCAACGAGAGCGGCGGGATGATCGCGTTCACACGGCTTCCGTCGGGGAGACGCGCGTCGACCATCGGCGACGACTCGTCGATTCGGCGGCCGACCTGGGACACGATCTTGTCGATGATCCGAAGGAGATGCGCGTTGTCGGCGAAGGTCGTCGTGCTGCGCTCAAGCTTGCCATCCCGCTCGATGAAGATCCGGTCGTAGTTGTTGACCATGACCTCGGTCACGGTGTCGTCGCGGAGCAGCGGCTCCAGTGGCCCGTAGCCGAGGATGTCGTCGGTGATCTCGCGGACGATGCGCCGCCGCTCCTCGCGGGTGAGCGGGGTGCGGTCGAGCGCCAGCTGCTCCGTCACTTCGCGCAGGACGCGCTCGTTCAGGTTCTCGTTCGTCTCGGTCGTGAACAGGTGCGGACCGAGCTTCGCGATGCAGGCGTGATGCACCCTGGTCTTCAGCTCCGCGTACGGATCGGCGGGCTGGTCAGGCTTCGGCGCCTCGCCGATGGCTGCGCCACCTGCGGCGAGCGCAGTGGGCTGCTCTTCGTTGGCGGCGTCTCCGTTCTCGCCGCGGATGCGGTCGTGGAGCCCCATGATCTAACTCCCGTTCTTTCCGAGGAACCGTCGCTTTCCGTTCTCTGCCTTCGCCGGCAGCAGCGTCTTCGCCATCTCCCGCACTGCACGGCCGAAGTCCGACTTCGGGTCCGACAGCACGGCCGGGTTCGAGCGGTTGACCGCCAGCGGGACGACGCGGTCGCTCGGCACCTCGAAGCGGATCTTCGTCTCGAGAGCGGCCTCGACCTCGCCCTTCTTCATGCCGACGTTCGAGTTCGCCCGGTTGAGGACGACCCGGATTCGCTCGGTCGGGAAGGACAGGAGCTGCAGCGTCTGGAGGCTCAGACGGACGTTCTTGATCGTCGGCACGTCGAGCCCGCAGACGAGGAGCAGGTCGTCGGACTGGTCGAGCGTGGCCAGCATGGGCCCGTGGAAGAACGGGGACGTGTCGACCACGATCACCTCGTAGGACTCCTTCGCGACCTCCATCAGCCGGGCCAGCTTGGCCTCGGTGACGAGCTCGGCGTCCTCGGGCCGGATCGGGGCCGGCAGGACGTCGAGGCCCGACGAGTGACGCGTCGTGTAGCCCGCGAGCTTCTCGGGGTCGAGCTCG
>VAXT01000070.1 GCA_005883245.1 Actinomycetota bacterium
GTGACGGCGATTACTTTCATCGCCCTCCGAACTACCCGGGTCGGCGACCCGAAAAACGCCGGAGCTACCGGTTCCAGCTCGGCGCGGAGGCACCGAGCGCCACGACGTTCGGCTTCCCACCCGCGTAGGGATAGATCAAGACGCGCTGATTTCTCGGGCCGACGCGCTCGTCGCCCCACTGGACCAGGGCGAATTGTGCGTCCTGCGAAAGCGCGACTGTGAACGTTCCCTCGCCGAGTGAGCGGATGGCTCCTGTTCGCGGATCGACTGCAACCGATTGTCCGACCGCTTCGCACTCCTCTTCCGCCAGCAACGCGCTGCCGTCATCGGACCAGTCGATCGGCTTCAAGCCGATGCAGTGCCAGTGCGGGTAGCCGGTAAGCATGTCCTCCGGCAATGGGCCGCTGATTCTCGTCCGGCTCGTTCCGTCGGGCCGGATCTGCCAGATCTCGTTCCTCGCAAACTCGGTATTCCGGTTTGGATACTTCGTGGGGATCAGCTTCGCGAAGGCGATCGACTTGGGTCCCCAGACCGGATAGGCGCTGTCGCCTGTGTTCGTGATCGCCTTGGGATCGCCACCGTGGGCGACGTCGACGACATAGAGGTCGACTACCGGGAAGACGTCGTTCCCCAGGGCCTGCCCATGGGCGAGAGCGACGACGAGCCTCCTTCCGTCCGGCGACAAGCTCCAACCCCAGAGCTTGCCGCGAGCGAGCGTCGTCTCCTTGCCGTCCGCGATGTCTATCCGCACGAGCTCGTCCTCTTCTGTGCTGGCGCTTCGTTCGGTGACGATCGCCCGGGAATCCGGTAACCACGTCGTCGGCCACCCTGCTTCAGCTCCGAGCGGACGCGGCTTCGCGCCGAGCTCGGTCGAAACGAGGAACGCCGAGCCGCAGGTCGGAGAATCGGGCGCGTCGCACTCGCCGCCGGAGTAGACGACCCACTTCCCGTCGGGCGAGATAACAGGTAGCTCGGCATGCGCAACGAGCAGTCGCGCCCGGCGTCCGTCGGGCTCGGCGATCCAGACTCCCTTTTCGCCGACAAGCCTTTCGTAGACCAGGTAGTGCCAGGTCGGGGCGGGAGCCGTGTCGCCGGCTTCCTTTGCGGAGCCACAGGCGGTCGCGGTCAGCACGACGAGCACGAGCAGCGCCCTCCGGAGAATCATTCGCGCGCCATAGAGGGCTCGACCTCGCTCCACTTCCGTTCGCTGAGTTCGGAGCAGATCCGCCGCGTGACGACGAAGACGAGCGGCGGCACGACGAGAAGGCCTGCGCGGAAGATCCAGATCTGCCACGTGTAGGGCACGCCGACGGAGACGGCGATCCGGTCCATCGACCCGGCCAGGAAGACGACCGCCACGAAGCTGAACACGGAGGCTCCGACCGCGGTACGCCACGACATGTCGCTCGGATGGTCGAGCAGATTGTGAACGTCCCGGTCGTCCGTGCGGCGCCGCTCGATGGTCGGCCAGGCGAACAGGAATGCGAAGACGAGCATCGGAAACAGCACCCCGCCCCAGAAGGGGTTCGGGACGAGTGTGTAGTCCCCGATCGTCACGTCGAAGCCGGGCATCAGCCGCAGCGCCCCGATCAGCCAGCCGAGATACCAGTCCGGCTGGGCGCCGTTCGTCCCGTTCGCGACCGAATACGGGCCCCACTGCCAGATCGGGTTGATCTGGACGAGGCCGCCGAGAAGAACGAGGACGGCTGCGACCGCCAACGCGAGCCCGAGCGTCCTCGGCACGTACCCCGGAACCATCGGCAGCCCGACGACCCGCCGCTCGGTGCGCTTGGGCCCCGGAAACTGGGTGTGGTGGCGGGCGACGACGAGGAGCAGGTGAAGCGAGAGCAGGACGGCGATCGCGATCGGGAGCAGGAAGACGTGCGCGATATACATCCGTCCCTCGAACGACGGGATCCCCGGGTACCCGGCGCCCCAGACGAGGACGGCCAGGCTGGCGCCCACGATCGGCACCGACATCACCACCGAGTAGTCACGCGGCTTGCGGAACGCGCCCGTGAAGAAGACGCGCAGCAGGTGGAGCACGATCGCGACCACGAAGACGTCGGCCGCCCAGTGGTGAGTCTGGCGGATGAGCAGGCCCGCGTTGACCTTGAACGAGATGTCGACCACCGACCGGTACGCCTCGGACATCTTCTGTCCCTGGAGCGGCTCGTAGGAGCCGTGATACACGGTGTCCTTGAGGCTCGGCTCGAAGAACAGCGTCAGGTAGATCCCCGTCAGCACGAGGACGACGAACGAGTAGAGCGCGATCTCCCCGAGCAGGAAGGACCAGTGGTCGGGAAAGACGTAGCGGAGCGCCTTGCGCAGGAACGGGGCGGCGCCCGCCCGCTCGTCGAGGAAACGCGTCGCGCGCCGAATCACCGTCCGACTCCTTCCCGACCAAGTGACACCGTCTCGGACGAAGTCCCTGAATGCTCGGCCCCCGCGCGAAGCGCAGGGAGCCCTCTTCTGTGTCCACTCACGTTCATTCGCGGACTCCCGACCAGGAAGGCCCGACGGCCCCTGAGAAGCCGCCGAGGGCGATCAACTCGCCCTTCGGCCCGACGGCCAGCGGCAGCTGAGGCAGGGGCCGGCCGGCGGGGCCGAAGAGCACCGTGCCGCCGGTCGCTGGATCGAAGGTCGAGTAGTGGCACGGACAGACGAGCGCGGGCCGCGGCCGGCTCGGCTCGAAGTGCGGCGCGCGGTAGAGCGCCACGGCGCAGCCCGCGTGGGTGCAGACCTTCGAGTAGGCGACGATGCCCCCGGGCGCCCAGTTGCGGCGGCCGACAGGGAGGTCGAGCCGTGCGGGCTCGACCCGGACGACCACGATCGGCGAGGCGAGGATCTCGGGATTTGCTCCTTCCGGGAACGCCGTGTGCAGCGTGTCGAGCTCGATGTCGTCGGCGCGCAGCACGCGTCCCTCGCTGTCGACGAGGCGGACACCGCGGCGCCATGGCTCCCGCCGCAGCTGGTTCGTGTCGAAGACGGGCCCGAGGGAAGCCACCGGTGCGAGGAGCGCGACTCCGAGCGCGAGGCCCGCGCTCCCTGCCGTCAGGCCCAGGAGCCTGCGCCGGGTCAGGGGCCGTCCGCTCTCGGAGGCGATCTGCTCCACCTCGGCCACCTCGGTCGAGTGGAACCGCTCCGGGTAGGGCTCCTCGGCCTCCTCCGGCGGAGTCAGGCGAAACGCCGTCACGATTGATGCGACCGCGAGCGTGCCGAAGCAGAGACCAAGCGCGAGCCCGAGGAGTTGTGTGTCGGCACCGCCGGCGTAGATCACGATGAACGCGACGGCGAGGGCGGCGGCCAGCAGGAGGAGGCCGGCGACGAGCAGCTCGGCGCGAGGTGCCGGCTCCCAGGCGTCGACGACGGGCTCCGGCGGCGGCAATTGGCGGCGCCGCTGTCCTCGACCGACGAGCAGCACGGCGCCGGCGATCGCCCAGCGGCCGAGGCGCCTCACGGTGCGCGCCCCCCGATCACCGCTGCGACGCCGACGAGAGCGGCCCCCGCGATGAGCCACGCCACGAGCCCTTCCGGTATCGGTCCGAGATGCCCGATCCCCCATCCGCCCCGGTCGTCCGGATGCTGCGCAAGCTGGACGTAGCGGATGATCGAATCGACCTGCCGATCGTCCAGCTGCTTCCTGGTGAACCGGGGCATGAGGTACGGGCCGATCCGCACCGCTTCGGCGATCTGGATCGGAGTCGAGTCCGCGAGCGTCGGCGCCGTGCCCCCGACGACCAGGCCGCCCTCAGCCGCGACCTGGTGACAGCCGGCGCAGTTCGCGGTGAACAGCTCGAGCCCCTCGCTGACGCTGCCGCGCTCCGGACGGGGATGCGGAACCGGCGGGCCGCCGAACGAGCCGATGAACTGCACGAGCGATCGAAGCTCCGCGTCGGAGAACGGAGAGCTCTTGCGCACGGGCTCCTGATCGGCCCTCTGAACGGGCATGTAGCCCGTCGTCAGGTAGAAGTCCGCGGCCTGCGCGCCGACTCCCTGCAGCGGCGGGCCGAAGTGCTTCCCGCCAGGCGGCACGCCGCTCCCGCCACGGCCGTGGCACGTAACGCAACTCTGGAGGTAGAGGTCTGCACCACTGTCCGCGCCGCCGAGCTGCGGCACGAGCAGCGCGACCAGAACCACGATCAGAACGGTCGGCCTCATCCTTGCCGGCACGAGTCGAGCGATATGAGTTGCAGGCCGCCGAGGGCGATCAGCACGAGGAAGAAGAGCCCGGCCAGCATGCCGGTGAGCGCCAGGAACGTCACCGCGCCGCGCGCATCTCCGCGGCGGTCGGCCCAGCGCCAGGTCAGGAAGGCGGCTCCCGAAGAGCCCAGCGCGACGGCGCCGAGCAGGAGCGTGACCGCCACGATCCAGGACTTCGTGTCGGAGCTGCCCTGCGAGCACGCCGAGTCTTCGATGCCGTAGCCGAGGACCAGCTGGAGCGCCCACGCGGCCGCGCCGCCGAGGAACCCGTACCACATGAGCAGCGGCCGGGCCATCTCAGATTCGCGGCGTCAGGTAGAGGGACACGAAGATCGCGAGCTGGACGGCGACGACGAAGTACCAGTAGATGGCCGCCATCTGCACCCCGAGGTGGCGTCTCTGCGAGTAGACGCCGAACCAGGCCCGCACCTGGATCCACGCCATGAGCAGCAGCCCCGCGACGAGGTGCGCCGAATGGGCGCCCGTGACCGTGAAGAACAGCGACCCGTAGGCGTCGGTCCTCGGCGTGAGCTCGCGGGCGACGACGACCGTCTCCCAGATCTGGAGCCCGAGGAACGCCAGCCCGAGCAGGAAGGCCGCCCCCAGGCCGAGGACGAGCGCACGTTGCCTTCCGCGCCTGATGCCCGACTCGGCGGCGTACATGAAGAAGCTGCTCGCGGTGAGGAGCACGGTCATCACGAACGCCCGCAGCAGCTTCGGATCCGCGATCCCGTCCGGAGGCCAGCCGCCGGAGGTCTTGAACCGGACGTAGAAGTACGAGGCGAGAAGGACTGCGAACAGCGTCCCCTCGGTCGCGACGAGGAGCACCATCCCCCACCAGCCGTTGGACGCCGAGCGCGGTGCGGCCTCCGTCGTCGGCTCGGTCGCACGGCGGGCGTAGGCGACGGTCGTCATTGGTCCTGCAACTCCCTTTGGGGCCGATGCCAGCCCGCGATCGAACCCGCGACAAGGATGCAGCCGAGGGTCGCGACTCCGTACAGGTGCAAGAGGAGCCCGAAGAAGACGACCGAGAACGCGAGCGCGAGGACGAACGGCCAGATCGACTCGCTCGGCATGTGCAGCTCCTCCTCGGCCTCGCCCTCGAGGACGGTCGTCGCGAGCGTCTGGTGCCCGTCGACGAGGAGCAGCTCGCCGCGCTCGAGTCGAAGCGCGTCCTGCCGCCGGTCCTCGAGGTCCCAGTTGGGGTCGGCGCTCCGCACGATGGGGATCACGGGGAAGTTGAAATGCGGCGGCGGCGAGCTCGTCGACCACTCGAGCGTGTTGCCGCCCCACGGGTCGGAGAGGGCGGGAGCTCCGCGCCTCAGCGACCACAGGACGTTGAGGACGATCACGAGAATCCCCGCCGCGAGCACGCCCGACCCGATCGTCGAGAGCAGGTTGTAGGCGTCCCAGCCGAGCCCGCTCGGATACGTGTAGACACGCCGGGGCATGCCCAGCAGCCCAGAGACGTGCATCGGGAAGAACGTCAGGTTGAACCCGACGAACACGAGCCAGAAGCTCACCTGGCCGGCGAGCTCGTGGTACATCCGGCCGCTCATCTTCGGGAACCAGTAGTGGACGCCGGCGAAGATCGGGAAGACGGCCCCGCCGAAGAGCACGTAGTGGAAGTGCGCGACGACGAAGTACGAGTCGGTCGTCTGCTGGTCGAACGGCACGGCGGCGAACATGACGCCCGTCAGCCCGCCGATCACGAAGACGACGACGAAGCCGAGCACGTACAGGAACGGCGTCTTCAACACCGGGCGCCCGGTCAGCATCGTCGCGAGCCACGCGAAGATCTGAATCCCACTCGGGATCACGATCATGAAGCTCGCCGCGGAGAAGAAGGTCATCGAGATCTGCGGGAGCCCGGTCGCGAACATGTGGTGCACCCACACGCCGAAGCCGACGATCCCCGTGAGCACGGTTGCGAGCGCGAGCCACTCGTAGCCAACGATCGAGCGCCGGGAGAAGACTGGCACGACCGAGGAGACGATTCCGATCGCGGGCAGGAAGATGATGTAGACGTCGGGGTGCCCGAAGATCCAGAACAGGTGCTGCCAGAGGAGCGGGTCGCCTCCGTGCGCGGGCTGGAAGAAGTGGAAGCCCCAGTTGCGCTCGAGCTCGAGCATTGTGTTCGCCACCGTCAGCGAGGGCAGCGCGAAGATGACCGCGAACGACGTCGCCAGCACCGCCCAGCAGAAGAGCGGCATGCGATTGATCGACATCCCGGGCGCGCGGAGCTTGAAGATCGTGACGATGAAGTTCGCCGCGCCGGCGGTCGTAGAGATCGTGATGAAGATCAGCCCGAGCGCGTAGAAGTCGATGTTCTTGTCCGGGGTGAACGCCTTCTCCGAGAGCGGGACGTAGTTGAACCAGCCGTCGTTGGGAGCGAGCCCGAACGGGACGCTCGAGTAGATGAACAGGCCGGACGCGAGGAAGATCCAGTAGCTGAGCGCGTTCAGCCGCGGGAACGCCATGTCGCGCGCTCCGATCATCAGCGGGACGAGGTAGTTGCCGAAGCCGGAGAGCATCGGCGTCACGAACAGGAAGATCATCGTCGTGCCGTGGAGGCTGAACAGCTGGTCGAAGGTCTCCGGCGAGACAAGGCCCTCCCGCGGCCGGGCGAGCTGCGCGCGCATGACGAGCGCTTCGATGCCCGCGGCGACGAAGAACGCGAAGGCGGTGAAGAGGTAGCGGATCCCGATCCGCTTGTGGTCGACCGAGGTCAGGAAGCTGACGATCCCGGCGGGCTCGGCCCAGACCTTCTCCAGCCGCTCGACGTGCGCCTCCACTACTGCAGGCTCTCCAGGTAGCGGACGAGGGCCTGGATCTCCGGCTCAGGGAGGCCGAGCTTCGGCATCTTGTTCCCTGGCTTGATCCGCTGCGGGTCGCGGATCCAGTCGGCGAGCTGCTCGGGTGTGTTCGTCAGCGTTCCGGCGCCGATCGTCTGCCGCAGGCCGAAGTGGCTGAGGTCGGGGCCGAAACGGCTCTGCTGGGGTGCGCCCGAGATCGCGTGGCAGCCGCTGCACCCGGAACCGACGAAGGCGCTCAGCCCGGCGGACGCGGGCGCCGGCTTCGCCTCGTTCGTCAGCCACCGGTCGAACCGCGTCTGCGGCTCGGCGATCACGAGCAGCGCCATGTTCCCGTGCTCGACGCCGCAGAACTCGGCGCACTGGCCGCGAAAGACGCCCGCCTTGTTCGCGTCGAAGACGACCGAGCTCGTCTGGCCGGGGATGACGTCGATCTTGCGGTTCAGCCGCGGCACCCAGAGGCTGTGGATCACGTCGTCGCTGGTCACGCGGATCTCGACCGGGACGCCGACGGGAATGTGGATCTCGTTCGACGTGCGGATCGATCGGCTGCGGTAGTAGACGTCCCAGAACCATTGGCGGCCGACCACGTCGATCGTCATCCGGGCGTTCTTGCCGGCCGGAGAGACGGCCGGGAGCGTGGCGACGCTCGCGAAGAAGAGGGAGATCACGACGACTGCGGGCACGACGACGCCGGCGATCGCGACGAACTTCGTCGCGCCTCGGCTCGTGCTGCGATCCGGCTCTCCGCCGCCTCGGCGCCGCAGCACACCGACGAGGAGCAGCGCGACGACGACGAAGAAGACGATCACCGAAACGACGAAGAGGATCCACCAGAGGTCTGCGATCGCCTGTGCGGCGTGGCTGGCCGGCTTCAGGGTCGACTGGTCGCGCATCAACGCGAGGCGCGAGCTTCGATCCGTGCGCGCTGGGGGACGACGGTGTACTTCGGGTCGCGCGCCGAGGCGGAGCCGGCTTTGAAGATGGCCCAGCGCTCGAAAGCCCCGCTGGCGAGCAGGAGCGAACCGCCGAGGATCGCACCGGGTCGCTTCCGTCCGCCGACGGCGAGTAGCGCGCCGCCGGCGAGCGTGAGGCCCTTTGCGAGCTTCGCGTAGCGGCCGCTCGCGCCCTGGTGGTACGGCTCGCCGACGAGCGCGCCCAGCCGCCTCTCCATCGCCTTGAGGGCGGCGACCTCTGCGACAGCCCCCGCGAGCGCGAGTGCCCGGGCAGGGCGCGCTGCCCGGGCCGGCGTGGCGATCGCGGCCGCGGCGCCCGCGGTCGCGGCAGCGCCGCTCCCGAAGGCGAACGGGAGCTCGCGGCGCGCGTCGTGCCAGACCGGGATGGAAGTGTCGGCGACAAGCGCTCCCGTGTAGGTCGACATCCCCAGCCCGAGCAATCCCGACGCGACACCGGCGGTCGTTCGCAGTCTCGGACAGAGACCAAGCACGTCGAGCGTCGCAGCCAGTCCCGTCGTCGCCCCGTGGCCGGCCACGAGCCAGCTGCCGACGCTCATCGGCGACGTGACCTTGAAGACGCGCAGCATGTTGAGGAAGCGTTCGGGGCGGCCGAGATCCTTGATCAAGAGCAACGGATTCACGGCGCTCGCCCCCGCCGCGACGAGGAGGGCGCGCCGCGCGAGCAGGTCGTTCCCGGACAGGCGGGCCGCCGCAGCAAGCCCCGAGGCCGCGCCCGACAGCCCGCCTGTGAAGAAGTACCACGCGATCTCCGGTTTCCAAACCGGCTCTTTGAGAATCGGCTGTCCGTAGTAGGAGCGGGCCTCCGTCATCTCGCCAGGGCGATTGCTCCGACGATCGTGGCGCCTACCAGACCCGCCGCTGCTGCGGCGGCGCCCCAGATCTGTCCGAGGTTGCGCGTCGTGACGACCGGGTCTGGCGGGAGGCCGTAGACCTCGGGGTCGTCGAGGAGGAGGAAGAACGCGCCGAAGCCCCCGATGCCGTCGTCCGGGTCGTCGCCGTACAGGCGCGCGCTCTCGACGCCCGACTCTACGAGGTGCTCACAGCGCTCGCGCGCCGTGGCGACGAGCTCGTCGAGCGGGCCGAACTGGATCGAGTCCGTGGGGCAGGCTTTCGCGCAGGCCGGCTCCATTCCGTCCTGCAGCCGGTCGTAACAGAGCGTGCACTTGTGGGCGCCCCCGTCATGCGCAGCGAGGCCGTGCTCGACGCCCTGGTCGCGCTCTCGACGGCTGATCACGCCGAATGGGCAGGCCGGTATGCAGTAGCCGCAGCCGTTGCAGACTTCGTCCTGGATGACGACGGTGCCGAACTCCGTGCGGAAGATCGCGCCCGTCGGGCAGACGTCGAGGCACGCCGCGTGCGTGCAGTGCTTGCACACGTCGGAGCTCATCAGCCACTGGTCGATGCCGTCTCCGTCGCGCACGCTGCGCTCGATGAAGGCAACGTGGCGCCACGTGCTCGCGCTCAGCTCGCCGGTGTTGTCGAACGAATTGCCCGTCCAGGTGAAACCGTCCTCGGGGACGAGGTTCCACTCCTTGCAGGCGACCTCGCAGGCCTTGCACCCGATGCAGACGGACGTGTCCGTGAAGAACCCCATCCGCGGCTGTGCCTCCGCCCCGTAGGACAAGTGCCCATCGGCCGTCTTCAAGTGGCCCCCCAAGCCATGTCCCGGGACCTGGTCCCAGGACATGGCCGCCTCAGCCTTGTCTCGGGACCAGGTCCCGGGCCGTGTTCGATGCGGACACGTCTCACAGCTCGACGTCCTGTTTGCCCTCGCGAACGACGGTCGGCGGGCGGTGGGCCTCCACGAAGCGCGGCAGGCCCCGGCCGCGCGGTCTGCGGCCCGCCCTGATGTCGCAGCTCGCCGCCTTCACCTCCTGGAT
>VAXT01000024.1 GCA_005883245.1 Actinomycetota bacterium
TCTACGGGAACGCGGTCGACTTCCCGCAGAGCGTGACCGTCGCCTCGCCGGTCTTCACGGTCAACGACCTCCGCCTGGGGAACTCCTCGACGATCAGCGAGTGGATCGGCAACGTTGCGGGCAATCCGAACAAGGTCGCGGTCGGCGGAAACTTCTACGAGGAGCAGAACGCCAACAAGGCCGGGCACGTCAACGGCAGCGCCAGCCCGGCGAACGACCTCGGCGAGATGTACGTCCACGGCCAGTGCTCGACGAAGGCCAACAACCAGACGCTGCACGCGTGCGCGTGGGGAGCCGCCGATCAGATCTGGGCGACGATTCACGGCAGCACGATTCCGTCCGACTTCCTGGACTTCGTCCCCAAGCTCACCTGCTGCTCCCCTTACACCTATCACGCCTCCCTCGCGCCGTTCGAGACGGCGCGAAGCAGCATGGGCGAGGCGTATCGGACGGCGGATCTCGGACCTCTTGCACCCTGCACGACCGGCTCGCTGCCGGCCTCGGTCTTCCCGAGAGGCCTCGACACCGCGTCGGGCGCTGACCTGGATCTGAACAACAGCGCCACGCCCGCAGGCACCGCGGCGATCAACCTCACCCCGGGCGTCTCGTACTCGTGCAAGTCGAGAGCGGGTGAGCTCTCGTGGAACAACGGCACGAAGAAGCTGACGGTGCGCGGGACCGTCTTCCTCGACGGCAGCGCGACGATCACCAGCGCCGCGTCGGCCCAGGCCAAGGACATCGGCCAGGGCACGCTCATCCTGACGGGCACTTTCATGATGAAGAACGCGCTGATGTGCGTGAAGACGACCGGTAGCGGCAACGGCACGCACTGCGATACCGCTGCGGGGGCCTGGGACCCGAACGTCGGCGCGCTCGTCATCATCGCCGACGGCGACGGCGGCTACGACACGACCCAGAACCAGGGGAACAACGTCAGCGCCGGCCAGGGCATCAACATCAAGAGCTCCGACTTCCAGGGCGGGCTGATCGCCAACAAGGACATCGGCGTCGACACGACCTCGGTGATGCAGGGCCCGATGATCAGCGTCTACCACACGGTCGACGCCGGGCAGTCGAACCTCCTGACCTTCCCGCCGATCCTCTTCGCTCCTTCGGGCGAGAACACTCTCGGCCCGGCGCCCGTGCCCAAGCTCCTTCCACCACGAAACTTCGGAGGCGGATAGCCCCATGACCGACAGCTCCTACGATGTCGACCTGCAGGCAATCCTGACTGCTGCCGTCGAACTCGGCGCCAGCGACGTCCACCTGAAAGCCGGCCGTCCGCCGGTCGTCCGCTTCGACGGCGAGCTCGACCTGCTCCCTGGTTTCCCGGTTCTCGGCACGCTCGAGCTGGAAGACGTCGTGAACCAGGTGGGCGCCTCCTCACCGTCTCGGCTCGAGGGGTTCGAGCGCACAGGTGAGCTCGACACCGCCTACCAGCCGGTCGGCCTCCCGCGTTTCCGAGTCAACGCGTTCCGCCAGCGCGGCGAGATCTCGCTCGCCTTCCGCGTCATCCCACACACGGTGCCCGGCTTCAAGAGCCTTCGCCTGCCGCCCGGCGTCGAGACGCTGTCCGATGAGCACCGCGGGCTGATCCTCGTCACCGGCGCCACGGGCGTCGGCAAGACGACGACGCTCGCCGCGATGGTCAGCCACATCAACCGCACGCGCCGGAAGCACGTCGTCACGATCGAGGATCCGATCGAGTTCCTCCACGAGGACGAGCAGAGCATCGTGAACCAGCGCGAGGTGGGGATCGACACCGAGTCGTTCGAAGAGGCCCTCAGGCGCGTGCTGCGCCAGGACCCCGACGTGATCCTGATCGGCGAGCTGCGCGACCGCGAGTCCGCCGAGACGGCGCTCCAGGCTGCCGAGTCCGGCCACCTCGTGCTCTCGACGATGCATACGGTCGACGCGGCCGAGACGCTCGGCCGGCTGGTCGAGTTCTTCCCTGCGGACAAGCAGCCGCAGGTGCGCTCGATCCTCGCCGGCGTGCTCAAGGGTGTCATCTCGCAGCGGCTGCTGCCACGCACCGACGGGGGCCGCATCGCCGCCGTCGAGGTGATGGTCGCGAACGCCCGTATCCAGGAATTGATCCGGGAGAACAAGCCGGAGCTCGTCCCCGAGGCAATCGCCGAGGGCGCGTTCTTCCAGATGCAGACGCTGACGAAGGCGTTGATCGACCTCGTCGTGAGCGGCGACGTCGACCAGGAGACCGCAGCGGCGGCCGCCCCCAACCGGCACGACTTCTTGATCGCGCTCGACCGCGCCCTCAAGGAGCACGCGGTCCAGGAGAGTGAGGAACCGGCGAAGGACGCCGAGCCCGAGGAGCCGGCCGTCGACGACCGGCACTCGCTGCGCCTGGACAACGACCTCCGCATCGCCTGATGCACGCACGGCTTCAGGTCCGGCGAGTCGCGGAAGCGCAGGACGGCTTCACGCTTTCGGAGCTGCTCGTAGTGCTTGTGATCATCGGAATCGTCCTGGTCGGGATCACGCAGCTCTTCACGTCCGGGCTGAACGCCGAGGCCGACCAGACAAAGCGCGTGAACGCTCAGCAGGATGCACGGGTCGCGCTCGACCAGCTCCGCCGGGAGCTCCACTGCGCGTCGGGTCTCTCGTATGACTCAGCCTCGTCGGTCACGGTCACACTGCCTTCGTACTGTTCGTCCTCGCCCACGACGACGCTCAGCGCCGCCGTGACCTTGCCGAGCGCGACGATCTCCGCGGTCGCCACCGACAAGTTCAACTCCGGGGCGAACACGATCTCGTTCGGCTCGTCGGGGACCGTTACGTGCACCGGGACGACAGGCACGTCGTTCACCGGCTGCAGCGGTGGCACGGCGGGGACGTATCCGTCCGGAGAGACTGTGACGAGCCCCGTTACCTGGTGCGCGACGACGAGCGGACCGCCCTATCAGCTCAAGCGGTACGCGACGAACGCGTCCGTGCCCACAGCGTCCTGCACCGGCGCCGGCGGCGTCCAGCGGACCGAGTGGCTCGTCTCAAGCTCGGTGTTCAGCTCGTACACGCGGGCGGCGGCGGTCGTCGGAGCGCCGACATTCACGACCGCAACGACCGGCGGGAGGATCCAACCCGGCACCTATACGTACGACGTGACCGCGGTCACGTCGAGCGGCGAGTTCTCGGGCACTCCTACGCCCACGATCGTCCCGGCTGGGTCCACGAGCAACACGATCACACTCAATTGGAGCTCGTACCCCGGCGCGACGAGCTATCGGATCTACGGACGCGACAACGGCGACGTCACGGCAGAGGGACTGCGGCTACTGGCGACGGTGTCGACGACGTCCTGGACCGACACCGGTCCCCCACTCACGACTTTGAGCAACAACGTGACCCTCCCCAACACCACGATTCCCGTGGTCGACACGTCGACGTTCACCTGGTCGCCGAACACGATCTCTTTCGGGCCCTCGGGGACCGTGACGTGCACCGGGAAGACGGCCACGTCGTTCATCGGCTGCAGCGGCGGCCTCACCGGCACGTATCCGTCCGGCACGAACGTGTTCCAGGACCGGACGATGGCAAGCCCGGTCGGCGCGGCTCCACCACTGGCGACGCTGAACGTGTCTCTCGTGCTCGACCAGACTCCCGCGAACACGTCGCAGCGTTTCACGCTGAGCGACGCGATCTCGCTTCGGAACAGCGGGAGGTTCTGAGATGGCCGTTGCCGCCATCGCACTCCTGCCGGGCCTGGCGTTCGGAAGCTTCCTGAACGTCGTCGCGGCTCGCATCCCGCAGCGGCGCTCGATCGTCAGCCCCGGCTCGGCGTGCATGGGGTGCCTGACTCCGCTCGCGTGGTACGACAACGTCCCGCTGCTCTCGTTCGCGCTTCTGCACGGGCGCTGCCGCCACTGCAAGGCGGCGATCCCGTGGAGGTACCCGCTCGTCGAGGCGACGACGGCGCTCCTCGTCGCCGCGTGCGTGCTCCGCTTCGGGCTTACCTGGGACGCTGCCGTGGCCGCGTTCTTCTGCGCCGCGCTCGTCGCGATCTCGGCCACGGACGCAGAAACGCACATGATCCCGAACCGGGTCGTCCTGCCGGCCGCAACCGTCGTGCTCGCCGCCAACACGATCCTCCACCCGTCGGTGGAGTGGACCGTGGCGGGCCTCGGAGCTGCGCTCTTCCTCCTCGTCGCCGCGCTCGCCTACCCCGCGGGCATGGGCATGGGTGACGTCAAGCTCGCCCTGCTGCTCGGCGTGATGCTCGGAGTCACCGTTCCGGTCGCGATGATGGTCGGCATGGTGTCGGCGCTCGTGCCGTCAATCGTCCTGTACGCGCGTCACGGAAGCGTCGCGCGCAAGATGAAGATCCCGTTCGGGCCGTTCCTCGCCCTGGGAGGCGTCGTCGCGCTCTTCGCCGGGCAGGCGCTTCTCGACGCCTACCTTCGCCTGCTGTAATGGAAGCGGCGATGGATCACGGGGACAAGCCGGAGCTGCGCCTCGCCGGCGACTCGTTCTCAGAGTCGCTGGTCGACGAGGGGCACGCGGACGCGCTAGGCGTCGCGCGGACGCTCGCCGAGAAGCACCACCTGCCGCTCGTCGACCTCGGGGTTGTCGGCGTCGACGCGGGGGCCGTGAAGCTGATCGCGCTGCCGGTGCTCAACCGCGTCGTCGCGATCCCCTTCGCCTCGGACGGCAGCACACTCAAGGTGGCGATCACCGACCCCCAGGACGTGCGCGGGCTCGACGAACTGCAGATTGCGACGCGCCTGTCGGTGGAGTTTCACGTCGCAGCGAGGAGCGACGTCCTCACCGAGCTGCGCCGGCTCTCGCGGGCGGCCGAGGCGATGAACGCGACCTTCGCCGAGGAGATGGCCGGCGCTGAGGAAGAAGAGGAGGACCTCGACGACCTCGAGGCCGACGACGGCATCTCCGACGCGCCGCTCGTCCGCCTCGTCAACTCGATGATCTTCGAAGCCGCCGAGGACGGGGCGAGCGACATCCACGTCGAGCCGCAGGAGGACGATCTCGTCGTCCGCTACCGGATCGACGGCGTCCTCCACGTCGCCCACCACATTTCGAAGCGGCTGGCCTCCGGTGTGACGACCCGCCTCAAGGTGCTTGCGAAGCTCGACATCGCCGAACGGCGCAGGCCGCAGGACGGGCGGATCTCGCTCAACGCCGCAGCGGCGGGACGGATGCTCGACATCCGCGTGGCGACGCTCCCGACGGTCGACGGTGAGGCAGTCACCATGCGCCTCCTCGACAAGTCGCGCGAGGTGCCGACACTCGGGTCGCTCGGCCTCTCCGACCGGATGAGCGAGGAGATGGATGCGATCCTCGCCCGGCCGACGGGGGCGCTCCTCGTCACCGGGCCAACGGGATCGGGCAAGTCGACGACGCTCTACGCGGCGCTGAACGCAATCAGCAGGCCGGAGATCAACATCATCACCGTCGAGGATCCCGTCGAGTATCGGCTCGCCGGCGTCAACCAGGTGCAGATCAACCCTCGCGCAGGGTTGAGCTTTGCCACGGCGCTGCGCTCGATCGTCCGCTCCGACCCCGACGTGATCATGGTCGGCGAGATCCGCGACGGCGAGACCGCACGGATCTCGATCGAGGCCGCGCTGACGGGTCACTTCGTGCTTTCGACGCTGCACACGAACGACGCGCCGTCAGCGATCACGCGGCTGACCGAGATGGGCGTCGAGCCGTTCTTGACGGGTGCGGCCGTCTCGGCGGTCCTGGCGCAGCGCCTCGCGAGGAGGCTGTGCCCGCACTGCGCCGAGCAGTACTTGCCGACGTTCGACGAGCTACACGGGCTCCACCTGAGCGAGGACATGGCGGCCGCTCTCGACGGCGTCGCCTTCCGCCGCCGCCGCGGCTGTACACGCTGCGGGCAGACCGGCTACCGCGGCCGCGTCGGGGTCTTCCAGCTCCTCTCGATGAGCGACCACCTCGAGCAGCTCGCGGCGGAGAAGGCGCCGCGCGAAGAGATAGAGCGAGCCGCCCTCGAAGAGGGCATGCGGACGATGTGGGAGGACGGCGTCGGCAAGGTCGCCGCCGGCATCACGTCGGTCGAGGAGCTCGCCCGCGTCTGCACCGTCTGACGCGGACGAGCCGGGCAATCACGCTGGGCGCATCCCCTCCGTAGCGGCGTGGAGCCCGAGGCGGTACGCGGTCCGCGCCGCCTCCGTGCGGTTCGCCACTCCGAGCTTCTGGTAGACCCGGCGCAGGTGGCGCTTCACCGTCTGGTCGGAGAGGAACAGCTCTTTGGCGACGGCGCGGTTCGGCAGGCCGCGCGCCACCGCCTCGAGGACCTCGAGCTCGCGGGCGGTCAGCCCGGTCTCACCACAGGCCTCGGCCCGGGCCTCGTCCAACTGGCTCTGACGCGTGGCCTGCGTCACCACGGCGCGGGCGATCCTCGGGGTCGCGAAGCGGACGCTGCCCAGCATCACCTGGCGAAGGAGGACGGGGAGGTCGGCCGGGGCGATCGACTTCCTCACGAGGGCGGCCGCACCCCCCGATAGCGCCCTCTCGATCATCTCGTCGTCCTCGATGCCGGTCCGAGGTCGGGTTGCGTGCGCGAGACGAGCGGCTCCGCCTGGTGACCCGAGGTGGCGGTCCCCACCACGGTGAAGCCGTCGGCGCCTTCCAGGGTCGCTTCAAGCGCGGCCTGCATCAGAGGGTGGTCCTCGACGATCACGACTCGTCGCATCTCAGACCTCAAACTCGCCGCGCGCCAGTCCCAACCGGCATCGCATCGGGATCGTCCACGGTACGCCAACGCGGATCAGACTTTTCATATGTCCCTACCCACCCCTCTACTAGGGCGGCGAATCGCCGCAAAGCCGCAGTAACTAATGGCAAATTCTGTTCCGCCCGTAGTGAGGACGTCAATAGGCCACTTGGCCCAATTCGTGGGCGCGGAGACCTAGCTAGAAAGGGGGAGAGCGGCGATGACGTAAGTCAACCACCCAGCGGGAAATGACCCCAGATAGGTCGTCCTGAATGACCCAAATGGGGCCTACGAATGAGGGCGTGGACACGGCATAAAGGGGTCGTGCAGATCCACCAACCAAAGGAGAACCAGATGCACAAGCTGTGGCAGCGGCTCCAGCGTGAGGAGGGCTTCACGCTGATCGAGCTCCTCGTTGTCATCGTGATCATCGGCATCCTGCTGGCGATCGCGGTCCCGTCCTACCTCGGCTTCCGCGACCGCGCGAACGACAAGGCCGCTGGGGCCGACGTCCGCGCGGCGGTTCCGAGCGCCGAGGCGTACTTCGCCGACAACGACACCTACACCGGCATGACCTTCGCCGCTCTGCAGGCGATCGATTCGGGTGTCGACGTCGCCGCTCCGGTCATCAGCACCAACAACGCCCCCCCGGCTGTCGCCGGCGACACCTACTGCCTCCAGAAGACCGTCGGCGG
>VAXT01000025.1 GCA_005883245.1 Actinomycetota bacterium
CCTTCTCACCGGGCTCGCCTTCGAAGCCTGGGACCGTTACACCGAGCGACGAGACGTTGGTCTGGGGATCGATCAAGACATTGAGGAGAAGCTGCGGCGGCGAGACGTGCAACTGGAGAAGACATTCCCTCATCATTAGGAGCCCCGTGAGCGTCGAGCTCGACGCCGCGCCGGGTGGACGCGGAGCTCGACCGGATCGCCGGCAGCCCACCAGAACGGACGCATGAGTTCACGCTTGCGCCGGGCCTAAGCTCTCCCCGTGCGCGTCGAGCTTTCCGACAGGTACGCGGAGTCGTGACAAACGCTCCGCCCGGATACCACTCCGTCTCCCCATATCTCATGACGGAGGACATCGAAGGCCTCGTGTCCTTCGTGTGTGACGTGTTCGGCGGGATGGATCGGCACCGCGCGACCGGTGCGGCGGGACGGACGCACGTCGAGGTCGAGGTTGGCGACTCGCTGGTGATGATCGGCGCAGCTGCGCCCGGGAGCACTTGGAAGGCAATGCTCCATGTCTACATCGACGATGCGGGAACGGCGTACGGACGCGCGCTCGAGGCCGGGGCGACGAGCGTCATGGGCGAGCACGAGACTCCCTTCGGAGACAAGCGCTACGCCGTCGACGATCCGTGGGGCAACCAGTGGTGGATTTCGACTCGACAGTGACACTCGCCGACGGCGTCGGCATTTTCGTGCAGGACGTCGGCGACGGCTTCCCGGTGATCGTGCTCCACGGCGGGCCGGGGCTCGACCACAGCGGGTTTCGGCCCTACCTCGATCCGCTCGGTGACGAGTTCCGGCTGCTCTACGTCGACGAGCGCGGACAGGGGCGTAGCGAACGCGTCGATCCGGCCACGCTCTCGCTCGACGTCTTCGCGCGTGACGTAGACCTGCTCGCCGAGGCGCTCGGATTGGACCGGTTCGCCCTGCTCGGCCACTCCTTCGGCGCGATCATCACGACGAAGCACGCGATCGAGATCGGCACCGCGGCCGCCTACGTGATCTCCGGTGGCGGCGATTCGAGCGCGGCTCTCGAGGCGGACGTCGATGCCTCGCTCGCGGCCATGGGCGAGGCGGGAGTGCCGATCAAAGACAGCTGGGAGCAGGAGAAGACGGTTGCCACCGAGGACGAGCTGAAAGAGCTGCTGCGCGTCCAGATGCCGTTCCACTTCGCGGGCGATCCACCGCCTGGGTATGGGGAAGACACGGTCGGAACCCCGGACGTGCTCAGGCACTTCGCGAACATCGGCTACGGAGACTTCGACTACGTGCCCGATCTCCACCGTGTCTCGAAGCCGACGCTCGTGATCGTGGGCGAGCAGGACCGCACGACCACGCCACGCGCGGCGCACGCCCTCCACGAAGGCATCGCCGGTAGCAGCCTCGTCGTCCTCCCCGGAGTTGGCCACATGGGCTTCGTCGAGACGCCCGAGCCCTACATCGAGGCCGTGACGACGTTCCTCCACGGAGCCACCGGCTGATGTGGCGCCTCCGTCTCCTCCTCGAGCGGGTCGGCTGGAAGCCGTTCGCGATCGGCGCAGGGATCGTCGTCCTCGTCGCAGTCGCGGCCGGCGCCGCCTTCGCAGTCCTCGGCGGAAACGACGAGCCCTCGACCTCGACCACGACCGCCGTCGCACAGGAGCGCACGAACCTCTACTACCTGCGAGCCGTGGCCCCGGGGACGCGCGTCACAGGCTGCTCGATGCGCATCAGATTCACCTGGAAGCCGGACTACCACGCCGTCCAGTACCTGGGCGCGGACGCGATCATCACAGTGACCGGAACGGACATCGCCGGCTCGTATAAGAAGACGTTCACCCGCCGAGGATTGAGCCTCGACGTGGGCCCGGTCGACCTCACCGGCGGCTACAAGGTGTGGTCCGCGAAGGTGACCGCAATGGACGGCGATCCACCCGGTAACGACACCACGGTCCAGGCCGCTCCGCCCACCAATTCGAACTGCCAGTAAGCCTCGGGCCGCGTTTCCGAAGTACCTCTGCTCCAGGGCTATACTGCGCGCCTCAAGATGACCAACGACACGGTTGACACGAACACGACGACGACGCTCGCCGAGCAGGACGTCTGGACGACAGGCCCCGACGGCGAGCAGATCCCGAACTACGAAGCGACCTTCCCGACGATCAACGAGGGCGAGGTCGTGCACGGCAAAGTCGTCCGCGTCGACAAGGACGAAGTCCTCGTCGATATCGGCTACAAGTCGGAGGGCGTGATCCCGGTCGCGGAGCTCTCGATCAGGCGCTCCGTCAACCCCGAGGACGAGGTCAAGCTCGGCGACGAGGTCGACGCCCTCGTGCTCACGAAGGAGGACGCCGACGGACGGTTGATCCTGTCGAAGAAGCGCGCGCGCTTCGAGATCGCGTGGAAGGCGATCGAGAGCGCGGCCGAGAGCGGCGAGGCGGTGATCGGCAAGGTGATCGAGGTCGTCAAGGGCGGCCTGATCCTCGATCTCGGCGTCCGCGGCTTCCTGCCCGCGTCGCTGGTCGACATCCGCCGCGTCCAGGACCTCGACGAGTTCCTCGGCCAGGAGCTCCGCTGCAAGGTGATCGAGCTCAACCGCTCGCGGAACAACGTCGTTCTCTCACGCCGCGCCGTCCTCGAGGACGAGCGGAAGGAGATGCGCCAGGCGATCCTCGACCGGCTCTCGCCCGGCGACATCGTGGAGGGCCAGATCTCGAACATCGTCGACTTCGGCGCCTTCGTCGACCTCGACGGCATGGACGGGCTGATCCACATCTCCGAGCTTTCGTGGAGCCATGTCAACCACCCGTCCGAGGTGCTCGAGATCGGCCAGGACGTGCAGGTCAAGGTGCTCGACATCGACCGCGATCGCCAGCGGATCTCGCTCGGCCTCAAGCAGACGCAGTCCGATCCGTGGCAGCAGGTCGTCGAGGCGTACGACGAGAACGACGTCGTGCAGGGCAAGGTGACAAAGGTCGTCACGTTCGGCGCCTTCGTCGAGATCATGCCCGGGGTCGAGGGGCTCGTCCACATCTCCGAGCTCGCACAGCACCACGTCGAGAATCCACGCGAGGTCGTGTCGCAGGGCGACGTTGTGAACGTCAAGATCATCGAGGTCGACGCCGATCGCCGCCGCCTCTCGCTGTCGCTGAAGCGGGTCGACGAGGGCGACGACGTCCAGCCGCGCGCCGACGGCCAGCCGCTGGAAACGCCGGCGCCACCGCAGATCGACCTCTCCGAGGACGTCTTTCCCGAGG
The DNA here is from genome assembly GCA_005883245.1 of Actinomycetota bacterium. Taxonomy (GTDB): domain Bacteria; phylum Actinomycetota; class Thermoleophilia; order Gaiellales; family Gaiellaceae; genus VAXT01. The sequence goes on from VAXT01000025.1 coordinate 3,237, forward strand.
ATGAGGCGGAGGCGGAGCCTCCTGTCCGCGACAGCGGACCGGAGGAGGGGGTCTCGGAGGAACCGGGAGGTTCCCCCGGGCAAGAGGCGGAGCAGCGCACCGGCGTGGAGGCAACCGACGAGGCGCTCGCCGAGACGCCGGTGGCAGAGTCCACGCCCGACGTACCCGCGGCAGAGCCCGAGGAGATGCCGTCCGAGAGCGACGACTCCGACGCAAGCATCGAGGCCGACGCGGTTGATCCCACGCATCAGGGGCCCGGCGATTCCGAAGGCCACGCCCCGTACGCCCCCGACGAGGCTGAGCAGCCCGAGAGCTAGACCCAGGCCCCTCGCCGTCGCGATCACCGGCGGCCTCGGCGCGGGGAAGAGCGAGGCGCTGGCCGCGTTCGCTCGCCACGGCGCAGCGACGATCTCGAGCGACGAGGTCGTCCACGAGCTCTACGAGGATCCCGAGGTCAAGGCCGAACTGGCCGAACGCTTCGGGACGAGCGAGCGGCGAGCCGTCAGCGAGCAGGCCGTCGGCGACCGCGACGCGCTGGTGTGGCTCGAACGGCTCCTCCATCCGCGGGTCATCCAGCGCACCGAAGCGTGGCGCGATGAGCTGGGCCGGCTGCCGGATCCACCGGACCTTGCCGTGAACGAGGTCCCGCTCCTGTACGAAGCTGGCGCCGAGAGCCGCTTCGACGCGGTGGTCGTGATCACCGCGCCGCGCGAGCTCAGGGCTGAGCGTGCCGGCGATCGCCTCGACGAGCGCGAGCGGCGCTTGATCCCGGACGAGGAGAAGGTGAGCCGCGCCGACTTTGCGTACGTCAACGACGGCTCGCTCGAAGAGCTCGATGCGTTCGTGGCCGACGTCGTTCGTAGGCTCACGGGGTGAGAAAGGTCGTCCCGATCGCGGTCCTGGTCGTGGCCGTCGCGGTCGGCTTCGCCTACTTCTGGAACCACCAACCGACGTGGTTCGAGCGCATCCGCTACCCGCTCCACTACGAGCAGATCGTGCGCGGGCACGCGAGGAACTACAACCTCGATCCGGCCCTCCTCGCCGCGGTCATCTACCAGGAGAGCAAGTTCAACGCCGACGCGAAATCGAGCTCGGGCGCGATCGGGCTCATGCAGCTGCGGCCCGAAACCGCCGAAGGCATCGCGATTCGCACCGGCGGCACGAAGTTCCAGGTGTCCGACCTCTACAACCCGGAGCTCAACGTCCGCTACGGATCGTGGTACCTGCGGCACCTGCTCGACAAGTACGGCGACGAGCGGACTGCGCTTGCCGCGTACAACGCGGGCCAGCGGAACGTCGACGAGTGGCGCGCCGACGACAAGGGCATCCAGTTCCCCGAGACCCGGGCATATGTCGACCGCGTGGAGCATCTGAAGCACGTCTACGCGCGCGCGTACGACCTCTGAAGCGCATAACCATGCGGCTCAGAAGGTCAGGCGTCAGCCTGACGTCCCGGCGATGCGAAAAAGACACTTGACAGACGCTAGAGTGATGTCATAATGACGCCATGGAGATGGCACGGTTCGTCGAGTCGCTCGCTGCAGACGTGGCCGCGGTGGCCGCGGTCGGCGACGAGCAGACCCGCGCCGCAGCGGAGCGAGTGCTGCAGGCGATCCGCGGCTCGGCTGGGCTGCGCCTCCTGGACGCTCTCGGCGAGGCTGCGCTCGAGATCAGCGCGCAGTTGCCCGAGGGCCACATCGAGGTGCGGCTCCTGGGGCAGGACCCCGCGCTCGTGTACATCGCCGAGGAGGCAGCGCCTCCGGAGCCGGCGGCCGACGACGGGCTGACCGCGCGGATCACGCTCCGTCTCCCGGAGTCGCTCAAGGCCTCGATCGAGGCCGAGGCGGCTCGCGAAGGAATTTCCGTGAACAGCCTGATCGTCCGCGCCCTCTCGCGGGGCGCGGGCGGTCGGGTCCAGCGATCCGGCAAGAGGCTCCGAG
>VAXT01000026.1 GCA_005883245.1 Actinomycetota bacterium
GCGTCGATCGACCAGCTGGTGAGCAAGCTCGAGCGCCAGGTCAAGCGCTATCGCGAGAAGCGGCGCGTCGCCCCGCGCCGGCACGCCCGCGAAGGCGGCGTCGCGGCCGATGCGGCGCCGGTCGAGGTCGAGGAGGACGAGACCGCGATCGTCAAGACGAAGCAGTTCGCCGTGACGCCGATGTCGCCCGAGGAAGCGGTCCTCCAGCTCGAGCTCGTCGGCCACGACTTCTTCGTCTTCCGCAACGCGGAGACGGAGACCATCAACGTCGTCTACCGGCGGCGCGACGGGGATTACGGGCTGATCGAGCCCTCTTAGCGGCGGGTGTGTAACCCGAT
>VAXT01000027.1 GCA_005883245.1 Actinomycetota bacterium
GTGGTCGGCATCCACGGCATCCCGCGCGAGCGTGAGTGGGACGCCGTCGCGAGTGCCGAGGCGCCCGGGCTGCCCGGCGACGACGTCGAGTTCGTGGCGCTCGCGGACGGGAGCCTCGTCGTCGACGAGGACATCCCGGACGGAGTGCTCGCCCCGCTGGCCGATGCTCTGTCGCTGCCCGCTCCGTACCACGCCTTCGCGCTGCACCAGGACGCGGACGTCTGGAGCGTCGCCGCCAAGCACGTCCAGGTGGTCGAGGTGCCCGAGGACGTCGCCGGCGACGAGATCCAGCTCGCGGTCAGCGAAGAGACGAGGACGCTGATCGTCGACGACGAGGAATCGAAGGTCTCCATTCCGAGCCTCGAAGCGTTCGCGGGCGGCCAATTCGGCTCGTTCGTCCTCCACGCGAGCCGCCTCGACGACCTCCTCTGGGAGGTAACGGTAATCCCGCTCTGAGGCGCCGCTTGCGGTGCCGACCATCAGGACGTTCGGGCTGTGCCCGAGCGGCCGTCGGAAACGACCGGTCGACACGATCGAGGTCATAGCGACCCCGCTCTGAGGCGCCGCTTGCGGTGCCGACCATCAGGACGTTCGGGCTGTGCCCGAGCGGCCGTCGGAAACGACGGGTCGACACGATCGAGGTTCATAGCGACCCCGCTCTAAGCCGATACCCTAGAAAGCGATGCCGGGCGACGATTACGGCGGGTTTGAGCGCTTCCTGCGCGTCGGCGAGGGCCGGCGGCTCAAGCGACTCCGCAGCCAGGCCGAGTACATCGGCACCCTCGAGCCCGAGCTCGAAAAGCTCTCCGACGAGGAGCTGAAGGGCAAGACCGCGGAGTTCCGGCAGCGCGTCGCGAACGGCGAGGCGCTCGAGGACATCCTCTTCGAGGCGTTCGCGACCGTCCGCGAGGCCGCCAAGCGCGGGCTCGGGCAGCGTCCCTTCGACGTCCAGCTGATGGGCGCGATCGTCCTCCACGAGGGCGACATCGCGGAGATGAAGACGGGCGAGGGGAAGACGCTCGTCGCCACAATGCCGCTCTACCTGAACTCGTTGACGGGGCAGAACGTCCACCTCGTCACGGTCAACGATTACCTTGCGAAGCGCGACCCGGAATGGATGAAGCCCGTCTACGACGCGCTCGGCGTCCGCGCCGGCTTCATCCAGAACATGATGCCGTTCGCGGAGCGCACGGACGCATACGCGGCCGACATCACCTATGGCACGAACTCCGAGTTCGGTTTCGACTACCTGCGCGACAACATGGCGGTCACGCTCGAGGGCACCGTCCAGCGGGGCCACACGTTCGCGATCGTGGACGAGGTCGACTCGATCCTGATCGACGAGGCGAGGACGCCGCTGATCATCTCGGGCGAGCCGGAGACCGCGGCCCAGGTCTACTACGACTTCGCGCGGGTCGTGAAGACGCTGACCGGCGAGCGGAGCAAGCAGAAGAGCGAGGGCAAAGGCGTCGACGAGACGGAGCGCTCGGGTGCCGACTACCTGTACGACGAGAAGTTCAAGACCGTCTCACCGAGCCAGGCTGCGATCGACAAGGTCGAGCGCGCGCTCGGGATCGACAATCTCTACGACGCGCGCAACGTCCAGTTCGTGAACCATCTGAACCAGGCGCTGAAGGCGCAGGCGCTCTTCCAGCGCGACGTCGACTACGTGATCCAGGACGGCGAGGTCAAGATCGTCGACGAGTTCACGGGCCGGATCATGGAGGGCCGCCGCTGGTCGGAAGGCCTCCACCAGGCGGTCGAGGCCAAGGAAGGCGTCGCCATCCAGGAGGAGAACGTCACGCTCGCGACGATCACGCTCCAGAACTACTTCCGCCTCTACGAGAAGCTCGCCGGGATGACCGGTACCGCGAAGACCGAGGAGAAGGAGTTCGTCGAAATCTACAACCTGAACGTCGTCGAGATCCCGACGAACGTCGAGGTTGCGCGAGACGACCGCAACGACCTCATCTTCAAGACGAAGGAGGCGAAGTACGACGCGGTGCTGGCGGATATCAAGAAGCGCCACGAGATCGGGCAGCCGGTGCTCGTCGGGACGATCTCCGTCGAAGTCTCGGAGCACCTGTCGCAGCTGCTCCAGCGCGTCGGGATCCCGCACAACGTCCTGAACGCCAAGGCGCACGAGCGCGAGGCGGAGATCATCAAGGACGCGGGCCAGCCGGGCGCGGTCACGATCGCGACGAACATGGCGGGCCGCGGCGTCGACATCAAGCTCGCTGAGGGGATGACCGAGCTCGGCGGGCTGTATGTGCTGGGGACGGAACGGCACGAGGCACGGCGGATCGACAACCAGCTGCGCGGGCGTTCCGGGCGTCAGGGAGATCCGGGCGAGTCGCGCTTCTACCTGTCGGGCCACGACGACCTGGTGCGCCTGTTCGCGGGCGACCGGATCCACTCGATCATGGAGCGCTTCAAGGTGCCCGAGGACCAACCGATGGAGTCGGGCCTCCTCTCGAAGCAGATCGAGAACGCGCAGAAGAAGGTCGAGGAGCAGAACTTCGTCGCGCGCAAGAACGTCCTCAAGTACGACGACGTGATGAACACGCAGCGCGAGGTGATCTACGCGCAGCGGCGGCAGGTGCTCGACGGCGCCGACCTGTCCGACGAGGTCAAGAGCTGGATCGACGACGTGATCGAGCGGTTGGTCGCGCTCCACACGGAGGGCGACTTCGTCGAAGACTGGGATCTCGCCGGGCTCGTCCAGGCATTCAACGCGCTGACCGATGCGGACGTCACCGTCGAAGAGCTCCGGGAGGACATGGACGACATCAACCGCGAGGCGCTCGTCGAGGACTTTCGCGACGAGGCGCTCGAGATCTACGACGAGAAGGAGAAGGAGTGGGGCGAGGAGATCGCGCGGGAGATCGAGCGCTACATCGTGCTCGAGGTCGTCGACACCCGCTGGCGCGAGCACCTCGAGAACATGGACTACCTTCGGGAGGGCGTCCACCTGCGGGCGTTCGCGCAGAAGGATCCGCTGGTCGAGTACCGCGCCGAGGGGCACGCGATGTTCGAGGAGCTCGGCTTGCTCATCCGGGAGGAGGTGCTCCTGCTCCTCTTCCACGCGCAGATCGAGCCGCGCGAAGCCGAGGAGCTCGTACGCTCGGACGAGGTTGACGGCGGCGGGTTCGCGTACCAGCACGAGTCGCTCGCGGGCGCCGATGCGATCGCGGCGGCCGGGCTCGGTGGAGACGGCGTCGCCGTGAGCACTGGGTTGGGCGGTGGCGGCGGGGCGGTCGCCACGCAGCAGCGCGTGACGACCGACCGCGAGAAGATCGGGCGGAACGATCCCTGCTGGTGCGGGAGCGGCAAAAAGTTCAAGAAGTGCCACGGCCGATAACGGAGGAACCCAGGTTTCCCCCGTTGGCCCCCTCCTTCTCACCCCCTCGTAGCCGGTAGCTCTGGGCTCCCGCCGGGCCAAGCCCGGCTCCGCCCGCTGTCCTCCACTCGCTGAACGGCTGAGCGACAACGGTCCGCGGTCAGACGCCGGGCATGTCTTCGTAACGCGTCCGAGGCGGGGCCGCAATCTCGCCCCGCTAGCATCCGCCTAATGGCAGACGCCGCCTCACTCGACGAGCGCCTGGAGCAGATCGGGGCCCAGCTCGACTGGGTCCGTGATTACCTTTGACCCGGACGCCCTAGAGCAGCGCGCCGCCGAGCTCGAGGCGAAGATGGGCGAGCCCGGCTTCTGGAACGACCAGCAGGAAGCGGCCCAGATCTCCTCTGAGCACGCGCGAGCCCAGCGGCGCCTCGACCGCTACGAGCGCCTGCGCCGCGAATACGACGACGCGAAGGAGCTCCTCGCCATGGACGGCGACATGGCCGCCGAGATCGAGACCTCGCTGACCCCGCTCGAGAGCGAGCTGGAACGCCTCCAGGAGGACGCACTCTTCTCCGGCGACTACGACGCGGGCGATGCGGTCGTCACGATCCAATCCGACGCGGGCGGCACCGACGCGCAGGACTTCACCGAGATGCTCCTCCGCATGTACCTGCGCTGGGCCGCCGACCGCAACTTCAAGACGGAGGTCCTGGAAGCGAGCCCGGGCGAGGAGGCCGGCCTCAAGTCGGCGACCTTCACGATCGAGGGCGAGAACGCCTACGGAATCCTCAGAGCCGAGCGCGGCAAGCACCGCCTCGTCCGTCTGTCGCCCTTCGACCAGGCCCATCGCCGGCACACATCGTTCGCCCAGGTCATCCCCAGCCCGCTCCTCTCCGACGACGCGGAGATCGAGATCGACGACGCCGACATCCGCGTCGACACCTACCGCGCGAGCGGCGCCGGCGGACAGCATGTGAACAAGACCGACTCCGCCGTCCGCATCACGCACATCCCGACCGGCATCGTGGTCAGCGTCCAGAACGAGCGCTCCCAGTCCTCGAACAAGGCGACCGCGCTCAAGATCTTGCGCTCACGCCTCGCGGAGCAGGCCGAGGAAGAGCGGGAAGCCGAGCTCGCCAAGGAGCGCGGGGACGTGAGCATGGGCTTCGGCGGAAATGCGATCCGCAGTTATGTCTTGCACCCGTATCAACTCGTAAAGGATCACCGGACCGAACACGAGGTCGGAAACACCCAAGGGGTGCTCGACGGGGACCTCGATGGGCTGTTGAACAGCCGGGATGCGCCCCCCTTTGGACCCGCGCCTATCGACCCCCGTGCCCGACGAAATCGCCCAAATAGAAGAGCCGGAGACGGCTACCGCCGTCCCTGCGGAGGCGAACGGCCAAGGCCCAGCGCCTGCGCAGGTCGCGTCCGCGCGCTCGATGATCGTCTTCGACGGCGTTACGAAGATCTACGAGCCGAACGTGGCCGCGCTGTCGGACGTCTCGTTCGTGATCGACAAGGGCGAGTTCGTGTTCGTCGTCGGCGCGTCGGGCTCGGGCAAGTCGACGATCATCCGGCTCCTGCTGAAGGAGCTCGATCCCACCTCGGGGCGGATCATCGTCGCCGGCCGCGACCTGGGCAGGCTGCCGAGGCGCAAGGTCTCGCAGCTCCGCCGCAACGTCGCCTGCGTCTTCCAGGACTTCAAGCTGCTCCCGAACCGAACGGCAGCCGAGAACGTCTCCTACGCGCTCAAGGTGCAGGGCGAGAGCTCCGACTCGATCAGGCGCAAGATTCCCGAGGTGCTGAACCTCGTCGGCCTGGCGCACAAGATGAGCTCGTACCCGGACGAGCTCTCCGGCGGCGAGCAGCAGCGCGTCTCGATCGCGCGCGCGTTCGTCAACCATCCGCCGCTCCTCGTCTGCGACGAGCCGACGGGGAACCTCGACCCGGACACGTCCGTCGGGATCATGCAGCTCCTGTACCGCATCAACCGCTCGGGCACGACCGTCCTGATGGTCACCCATGATCGTGAGATGGTCGACAAGATGCGCCGCCGCGTGATCGCGCTCGAGGATGGGCGCCTCGCCCGTGACGAGCGGCGTGGAGGCTACGCCGAGTGAAGCTCCGGGTCGTCATCGCCGAAGCGTGGCGCTCGCTGACCGCGAGCCTCTCGACCACCCTCGCCGCGGCGCTGACCGTCCTGATCGGCATGTTCCTCGTCGGCCTCCTGATCGGCCTCGGCACCTGGGCGCGCTCGTGGAGCGAGCACCAGAAGGGCCAGCTCGACATCAACGTCTACCTCTGCACGACCACGACGTGCGGCTCGGAGGTGACGACGGCGCAGAGGAACGCGATCCGCGTGCGGCTCCAGAACGATCCGCGCATCGGTTCGGAAGGTGTCGAGTACATCTCGAAGGAGCAGGCGCTCGAGAAGATGAAGAAGACGGCGCCGGACATGGTCTCCGGGCTCGTCACCAATCCCCTGCCGGACGCGTTCAAGATCACCCCGCGTCACGGGGAGGACGTCGTGGCGATCGCGAGCAACCTCAACAAGAATCCGCCCCCCGGCGTGGAGAAGGTCAACTACGGGAAGAAGACGGCGAAGCGGATCCTGCGAGTAGCGCACATCTTCGAGGTGCTGTCCGCGCTCGCCATCGTGATCCTGCTGATCGCCGCCACGATCCTGATCGGGAACACGATCCGGCTCTCGATCTTCGCCCGTCGCCGTGAGATCGAGGTGATGAAGCTCGTCGGGGCCTCGAACTGGTTCGTGCGCGGGCCGTTCATGGTCGAGGGCCTGCTGACGGGCCTGATCGGAGCCGTGGCCGCGGTCGTGCTGCTCTTCCTCGGGAAGGAGCTCATCCTCCCGACGACGATCGGGCGGCTCGACGCCGGCAAGGACGTGAACGCGATCGCGTTCGAGTACACGGCACTGCTCGTGCTCCTGCTCGGCCTCGTGCTCGGCGCCGCCGGCTCGTCGATCACGATGCGCCGCTTCTTGAGAGTCTGATCGTCCCCTCGCGTTCCTGGCCGGCGACCCGCTCCCGCCCGGCGGAGCCGGGCTCCGCGGGCCGCCTCGCGCCGCTGCGCACCCTCCTGCGAGCAGCCCGTGCCTCGTAGCACTGTTCCGCTCGCATACGGGCACGCAGCGACGCGCCAGGAACCCGAGGAAGCAGATCCGTGATCGTTGAGCTCACTCGGCGCGGCAAGCTCATCACGGGCGAGCCGTACTTCATGCCCGGGACGCCGATCGTCGTCGACCGGAAGGGCCTCGGGGATGCGGGGCCCGGCGATCTCGTCTCCGTCACGCCCGGTCGCGGGCGCGCCCGCGTCGAACGTGTGATCGGCTCGGCGAAGCGGATCGAGAACGTGCTGGAGGCGCTCCTCGTCGAAGAGGGGCTCCGCGAGGGCTTCGAGCCGCATGACGTCCCCGAGCCGAGCTTCGAGGGACGGAGTGACCTGCGAGAGCTGACGACCTTCACGGTCGACCCGGACACGGCGAAGGACTTCGACGACGCGATCTCGGTCCGCCGCGAGCGCGACGGCGTGCGGATCTGGGTGCACATCGCCGACGTCTCGTACTTCGTCCCGGCCGGCTCGCCGCTCGACCGCGGGGCGTACAAGCGCGGCAACTCGGTCTACGTTCCGGACCTGGTCGCGCCGATGCTCCCGCACGAGCTGGCCGACGACGCCTGCTCGCTCCGGCCGCACCAGGACCGGCTCTGCGTGACAGTGGAGATCGCGCCCGGCGGGGAGCCGAGCTTCTACCGGTCGGTGATCCGCAGCCGCGAGTGTTTCACCTACGGCCAGGTGCAGCGGATCCTCGATGGCGCCGAGCAGCACGAGCTGGCCGACGAGGTGCGGCTCGCCGACAGCGTCTCCGCCGACCTCAGGCGGCACCGTTTCGAGCGCGGGGCGCTCCGGGTCGAGAGCCCCGAGGTCAACTTCGCCTTCGACGGGCAGGGCGGGATCGAGCGCTCGTGGCTCGAGGCCGAGCCGGGTGCCCACGCGCTGATCGAGGAGCTGATGATCCTCGCCAACGAGAAGGTGGCGGCGTTCCTCGCGGCCCGCAACAACCCGTCTCTGTACCGCGTCCACGAGCCGCCGGAGCCGCAGTCCGTCGAGCTTCTGCTCGCGAAGCTCGCCGACTTGGAAGTCCCGACGCCGCCCGCGCCGCGCGCAGGCAGCATGAGCCCGTCCGAGGCGGCTCGCGTAGCAGCAGACGCGAGCGAGCGCGTCGCCGACTATGTCGCACGGGCCGGCCGCGGGCGAGAGGCGTTCCCAGCGCTCGTCCTGCGCGCACTGAAGCAGGCCCACTACGACCCGCGGAACCTCGGTCACTCGGGCCTCGCGAGCACCGCCTACACGCACTTCACGTCGCCGATCCGCCGCTACCCGGACCTCGTCGCCCACCGCGCCCTGCTGCGCGCGATCGGCCAGGGCGACGACCCGCTTCCGGACGACCTCCAGGCGGCCGCCGAGCACACGTCCGAGACCGAGCGCGCCGCCACTGACGTCGAGTACCGCGCCGACGATATCTGCGCGGCGTGGCTTCTCGAGCGCACGCTCTTCGAGCGCGGCTGGGAGGAGCCGTTCACCGGCGAGATCGTCGGCGTGATCGGCTCGGGGATCTTCGTCCGCTTCGGCGACGTGTTCGAGGGCTTCCTGCCGGCCCGGCGGTTGCGAGGCGACTACTACCAGCTGAACGACCTGGGAACCGCGCTCGTAGGCCGACGCGGCGGTCGCCGCTACCGGCTCGGCGACGAGCTCGAGGTGCGGGTCGAGGAGATCCGCCGCGCCGAGGGGAAGATCGAGCTGGCCCTCACTTCAGAGAGCGGATCAAGACGCGGCGAAGGGCGAAGAGGCCGATCAGGCCGACGCCGATCAGGGTCGCGAGCGAGATGACGAGCCCGTACGGGAAGTCCTTCCTCGGCGGCGGCTTGTAGTCGAGGCTGCCGGCGATGAGGAAGCGCTTCCCGTTTTCGGTGGCGGGCACCGTCCAGTCGAACACGTGATGCGGCTTCCGCGGGGCGGCCTTGATCTGCGGTGGCGGGATCGGGTTCATGTAGTGGATCCGGTGGTCGTGCCAGGCCCAGACGTCGCCGCCGGCGAGCTTCTGCCAGTCCGGCTTGGCCTTCACCCTCGCCGATTTCGGAACCGTCACCCGCGCGTACCGATCCTGGTTCAGGTAGCCGGCCGGCGAGTGGATGTTGACGTAGATCCCGCCCGAGCTGAACCGGAGATAGGGCTCACCGCTGTAGCCCTTGATGATCACGGTCTTGCCGCTCCGATTGTCCAGCCAGACCTGATCGTCCCCGTACAGGATCTTGAACCGGAGGCCGGGCATCCGGGGCTCGATCCCGGTGATCGTCGAGCGGTAGCCGAGCTTCCCGGTGCGGAAGTGCGCCTCGGCACCGGGAGCCTGCAGCGCCGCGAGGATGGCGGCCACGAGCAACGATCGTCTCAAGCGCGCCGTCTCCTCACGACGAGGATTGCCGCCAGGGAGCCAAGGATCGCGCCGGCGATGACGATCCAGATCCACGTGTGGCGGCTGCCATCACCTTCGGTGGACGCGCTCGTGGTCACCGGCGCGGGCTGAGGCGCAGGTGGGTTCGTTTGCCCCTTGGCGGCCGTGAGCGTCACCTGGGGAGCGGGCGTGTCCGACGACTCCGCCCCGATCCAGTGCACGACCTTGCCGTCCTGATACGTGACCAGGGACGGGAAGACGAGCACTCGTCCCGCCGAGTTGGGCATGTGGGCGGTAAACGAGAACTTCCCCTCCGCGCCGTTCGGGATCTTTCCGCCCGACCATGTGACGATTCGGCCGTTCACGGAAGGCTTCCAGCCGGGAGTCGGATGAGCGACCACGTCGGTCACCCCCGAGGGCATCTGGACTGTGAGCCTCACCGCGGGGACGCTCTCCTCCCCCTCGGCGGACAAGGTGATCTTCGAGACGCTGTCGGCAGGGACCTGCTGGGGGCTTGGCTCGACGTGAGCCAGCGCTGCAGGGACGTGCGTCAGCCCGAGCAGCGTGAGAACGACGATCTTTCGCATCTCAACCCTCTCTGATGGGCACGGTCACCGTTTGCGTGAATGACTGAAACGCTCCGCGTCGGACCTCGATCGTCACCTGCCAGTCGCCCGGCTGAGGGAAGACTCCAGCCGAGGTCGTGTAGTGGCTCGGGACGATCCTCGTCAGCGGGATGCGCAGCGGTCCGAGGTTCTGGCTCGGAAGCGTCGCCGACAGCTTGGCGTCGTCGACACTCGCCGGGAAGCCGCTCTTCGGCTTGAAGAAGTACCGAGGCTTTCGCCGGGGGCTCGGTGACGAGCACCGCGGTCACGCCGACGATCGCCGCCATGATCGCGAGCTCCGTCCCAGCGGCGCGCAGGAAGCGCCGCTGCTCGACGACCGAGGCGATCTGCCTCTTGAGACGCGGCACCGCGAACCGGTTGTTGTAGAGGCCCAGTAGGAGCAGTGGCAGGACGAGCGCGATCTTGACCAGCAGCAGCCGGCCGTACGTCGTGTCCCAGAGGCCGTCGAAGGCCCGCACCTCCTGGTAGCCGCGTAGGCTGCCGGCAACGATCAGGGTCGCGACCGAGACGACGGCGAGAACCGAGAAGCGCGGCACCGCGCGTGAGGCGAGCGGCCAGCGATCGTCGCCGGCGAGCAGAAGCGCCAGCACGGTGAAACCGAGCCCGCCGACCCAGGTCGAAGCCGCGGCGATGTGGGTCACGTCGAAGACGAGTGCCCAGGCGCCGCTCGTCCGCGCGTGTCCCGCAGCCGAGATCGTCGGCAGCAACAGCAGCGCCGAGAGCGGGAGGAGCTCGAGCCTCCGCGACCGGCTCGCCAGCAGCGCCAAGGCGCCGACCACGGACGCGATCCCGATCTGCCAGAGGAACGCGTGGCCGAACCGCGTCTGGAGGACGGAGTGCACGGTGTCCCAGCGGAACGCCTCGCTGAGCCCGAAGCCTCCCGCCACGGCACCCTGGAGCACGATGCAGAGCGCGGCCGCGACGAGACGACGAGCAGGATGAGAGCGAAGTCGAGGGCGCGGACGAACTTGAAGAGCGCGTCGATCGTGCCCGGGGTCTTCGTGCCGAAGACCTGCTTGCACGACCCGCCGGGCGTCGCCTTCTTGACGTTGAAGACGAAGGCTCCGGCGACCGGGTGCGAGTCGGCCGAGATCACCCGCCACGTGACGATGTACGTCCCGCGCGGCAGCTTCCGGTCGATCTGAACCGCGACCGAGTCCTTGCTGGGCCGGACGATCTTGCCCGAGTCGACGCGCCCGCCTCCACAGTCGTAGACGCGAATCGAGCCGAACGCCGTCTCGACGGCCTCGTTGAAGCGCAGCGAAACCGACTTCGGGCTCGTGCGGACGACCGAGTTGTTGCTCGGGGAGCTCTCCTGGAGGATCGCGTGCGCGAATGCGGACGGCACCGCTGTCAGTGCGGTCATGACGACCGCTATGACGAGCCAGCTTCTCTTCAAGGCACTCCTTCGCTCGAGGACTTACGGCCTGCGAGCGAAAGGCGGCGCGCGCTCCCCGTAACCTCGCGCAAGGCCGGCCGGCCGCGGAGCGGCGACGAGGCGGACGGGGGCGGAAACCAAGACTGGGAAGGCCGGTCGTGCCAGTTCACGCAGCGCGCGGCCGACCGCCCGGGCGGCGGAGTCGAGCGCCCATGCGATCAGGAGCGCGGCGAGTGCGAAGGGCAGTTGGAAAGCCAGGCCGAGGAGGAACGCGGGCTGCACGACGAGCGTCCACGACACGTGACCCGTGTGCACGACGCGCTCCGCGAGCTCCTGGACGACGAAGGCGATCGGCGGCAGGAGCACGATCAGCGGCGACTTTACCGGCCTGTGCCGCTCGCCTCGGAAGCCCGTCGTCGCCTGCAGCGCGAGCCCGGCCAGCAGGACGCCGAAGCTGACCCAGAGCGCGAGCGGGACGTAGCCGAAGTAGGCGTGGCCGCTGCGTGCGAGCGCGTCCGCGCGTGCATGAGCATCCGAATAGACGAGGCGGTAGGCGAGCAGGTGTCCGGCGATCAACCCCGCGAACATCAGCGGCGCCGTGGACAACCAGGCGAGTCGCTGCCTCATCTCCGGCATGGTGGCAGATCGAGCCGGAGCGCCGAACCTACAATCGACGCATGGCCGGCGAGAAGCCGATCGCGGACAACCGCAAGGCACGGCACGACTATCACTTCCTCGAGCGCTTCGAGGCGGGCATCGTGCTGACCGGAAGCGAGGTCAAGTCCCTGCGGGAGGGCCGGGTCAGCCTCCAGCAGGCGTACGCGGACGTCCGCGAGGGCGAGGCGTGGCTCGTGGGCGCGCACATCGACCCCTACGAGCAAGCGGGGATCCAGAACCACGAGCCGGAGCGCGACCGCAAGCTCCTCCTGCACCGGCGCGAGCTCGACTCGCTCTACGGCAAGGTGCGCGAGAAGGGTCTGACCCTCGTCCCGGTGCGGCTCTACTTCAAGAACGGCCGCGCGAAGCTGGAGCTTGCGCTCGCCCGTGGCAAGGAGCAGCGCGACAAGCGGCGAGAGCTCGCGAAGCGCGAAGCCGACCGCCAGATCGAGCGCGCGCTCAAAGCGAGGCGCTGAGCCGCTCGAGCGTCGGCGGCAGCTCGCTCATCCGGTCGATCACGGCGTCGGCGCCGTCGAGGCCCAGGCCGAATCCGATGACGTGGATCCCTGCGGCTCGCGCTCCGGCAACGTCGTTCTCGGTGTCGCCGACGGCGACAGTGCGCTCGGCAGGCCAGTCGCCGGCCTTGCGGCGGGCGATCGCGATCAGCTCGTCGCGGCTCTCCGCTTCGCAGCCGAACGCGCCCTGACCGGACGGGAAGAGCTCGGCGAGGCCGATCCGCTCCATGCGCGCTCTCGCCACGGGTTCCGGATTCCCGGTGAGAAGCGCGCGGCGCTCGATCTGGCTGATCGCGTCTGCGGCGCCGTCTGCGGCGGCCCAGTGGGATGTGTCCGTGCCGGCCAAGAGCTCGAGGTAGCGGCGCGAGGCTTCGGTGCACCAGCGGCCGAGATCGGGGTCGATCTCGTCGTCGCCGAGCCCCGCTGAGCGGAGCAGTTCGCGCGTGATCCGCATCGCCGTCTGCCCGGGATGGTCGACGCCGCGAATCGCATCAGCTGGCAGCTTCAGCCCCCAGACGGTCTCGATCGCATCCGTCGTCGCCTGCCCCATCAGCGGATCGCTCGTCATGAACAGCGTCTTGTCGACGTCGAAGAGGACGAGGAGCACGCGGCTACAATAGGGGCCACATACGGGGGCGATCAGGTTTCGACGTGGTCGATTCTCCGGTTGAGCTGCAAGCCGAGGTCCCCGGTCGGCCTCGTAAAACAACCGGGAACAACCGTAAGTGCGAAGAACAACGACGCACTCGCTCTCGCTGCCTAAACCACAG
>VAXT01000028.1 GCA_005883245.1 Actinomycetota bacterium
TTTCCAGCGAGGAACCTTCAACTACTGGAAGTCCGCCTTTTTCACCGAACTGAACGACCAGGTGGTCACCAAACTGATCGAGGCCTACGAGAACGCTCCCACACCGCTGTGCTTCCTCGTCATCGAGCACTTCCACGGGGCCGCGGTACGCGTCGATCCGGCCGCAACCGCCTTCCCTCACCGCCAGGCCGGCTACGACTGCGTCATCATCTCCCAGTGGAGCGACTCAACCGAGACCGAGACCGGGATCAGGTGGGCTCGCGAAACCTACGAATCACTGCGGCCCAACATGACCGACGGCGCCTACGTCAACTACCTCGACAACGACGACGCGAGCAGAGTCCGAGCCGCATACGGCCCCAACTACGCCCGCCTCGCCCAGCTCAAGCGAAGATACGACGCCGACAACACCTTCCGGCTCAACCAAAACATCGTCCCCTGACAAAACTTGCCTGGCCAATGCTCCGGAACGAGCACGCAGCCGCGTCGCGACGGCTGCACCACCCCAAGATTCTAAGCATGAAGGCAGGCCCTTTTCGCCGCGGATCGAGTCCGACTCGACGGTCGCTATGCGAGTTCACTTAGATCTCGGACAAACGCGAAGCGCGAACGGTCCGCTTCTCCCCTGCCTGCGGTGGGCTGTGGCTTTCGCGGCCTCGACCGCTCCAGATGTGGTTGGCATTCCGCGCGGAGCGTTCGCTGATCCGTCGTTTCCGTCGCCGACCGTTTCCGTCTTCGAATCGCTGACGAGTCACACGCGGCACGGCGACAACCAGGCTGGCAACCACCCCAGAAAGACACACCCCGCGAGTCTTACCGACGCCTGAGCGCGTTTGGCGTCAGCCGATTTGCTCGGACAGGCCGATGAGAATGCTCTCGGGGCCTCGGAGGTAGCAGAGCCGATACACGTCTTCGTATTGGACCACTTCGTCGACGAGTTGCGCGCCGTGCTCGCGGAGCCGGGCTAGCGTGTCGTCGAGGTCGTCCACCGCGAACATGACGCGCAGGTAGCCGAGAGCGTTGACCGGAGCGTTTCGGTGATCGGCGACCGCAGGCGGCGTGAGAAAGCGCGAGAGTTCGATCCTGCCGTGGCCGTCCGGCGTACGCATCATGGCGATCTCGACGCGCTGGTCGCGCAGTCCCGTGACGCGCCCTGACCAGTCTCCTTCGATCATCGCCCGCCCCTCGAGTTCGAGGCCCAGCTCGGCAAAAAACGAGATCGCGGCATCAAGCGACTCCACCACGATGCCCACGTTGTCCATCCTTTGGAGCGCCAAGCGGTCATTGTCGCGGATCGCAGAGAGCGCCGATGAATTTTCGGTGCGCTACCGGTCTCTACTGCTTACGGATCCGTAAGCGCGGGTCCGCTGACACCCCGGATCGACAGGAGCCCTCAATGACGCATCCAGTGACTGAGCTCGACGCGCGCTTCAGCGACCCGGCCGCGGTCGCGGCCGACTGGGATCAGACTCGCCGGACGCTCGAAGACGCCGAGTTGTTCTGGATCGCGACCGTCCGAGCGGACGGTCGGCCGCATGCGACGCCACTCGTCGGTGTCTGGCTCGATGACGCGATCTATTTCGCGACCGGCTTCGGCGAGCAGAAGGCCGTGAACCTGAGGACCAACCAGAACGTGATCCTGATGACCGGTTGCAACGAATGGGAGCGAGGGCTCGACGTCGTGGTCGAGGGCGAGGCCGTCCAAGTGATCGATGAGAGCGTCCTCAAACGGCTCGCAAGGGCGTGGGAGACGAAGTGGGACGGCCGCTGGCACTACGAAGTGCACGAGGGCGGATTTCGGCACGAGGCAAACGCCGACGCGATCCTCGTGTTCTCGGTTAAGCCGACCAAGGTCTTCGCGTTCGCCAAGGGAACCTTCGGTCAGACGCGCCACTGGTTCAAGCAGGAATAGCCCTGGCTCTCCACCGTGTACGGATCCGTAAGTGCCGGCAACGTTCTCGCCCTCACCAACGAATTCAGGAGGCAACTTGAAGCTTCTTCTTACGTCCGCCGGCATCAAGAACCCGAGCATCCATGACGCACTGGTCGAGCTGCTGGGCAAGCCGACCGCCGAGTGCGACGCCCTCTGCATTCCCACGGCGTTGTACGGGCATCCCTCGGCCGGCCCTCGCCAGGCGTGGCGGTGCATCAGCGGGCAGGAGACTGGCACTCCCACGGTCGGACTGGGCTGGAAGTCGATGGGAGTGCTGGAGCTCACGGCCCTGCCGAGCCTCGACTCGGAACGCTGGGTCCCGCTGGTCCGAGAGACGGATGTCCTGCTCGTCGAGGGCGGCGATGCGACGTACCTGTGCCACTGGATGCGGAAGAGCGGACTGGCGGACCTCCTGGCGACGCTGTCCGAGACGGTCTGGGTTGGGGTGAGCGCCGGAAGCATGGTGATGACCCCCCGGATCGGTGACGACTTCGTGGCGTGGCCGTCCGCGACAGACGACCGCACCCTAGGGATCGTCGACTTCTCGATCTTCCCGCACCTCGATAACCCTGACCTGCCGTGGAACACGATGGCCACCGCAGAGGAATGGGCGGCCCGCTTGTCAGGGCCGGCGTACGCGATCGACGACGAGACCGCCTTCAAAGTGGTCGACGGTACCGTCGAAGTCATCTCCGAGGGGCACTGGAAACGGCTGACGCCCTAGGACTGAGACCTCGGCCAGTGATGCTGGAATGAAGCCCGAGCACCGGCCGCTGGGTCATGGCCCGGCGGCGAGCTCGCTGAGATTGATGGTGATTTGGCCGGCCGGACCCGACAGCGTGCCGGGGCCAACTACGAGCTTCGGATCGACCACGAACGCCTGATTCACGATCGGGATCTGAACCGATCCTAGAGTGAGCGTGTCGTAACCGGCGGGAACGAGGCCGACGATGACGCCTTGTGTCCTCATAGGAATAACTTCGCCGGCTGGAGTCGGAAACTCGTGTGCGGTACTCCCTCCTCCCCCGCTGGCGTTTTCGTAGGTGAGGCAGTAGACGCCCGCATCGGTGTGGCCCGTTAATACGCGTGCGCCGGAGGCCGTCGTTAGCGCCGTCGTCGACGCCTTGCATGCCTTGACGTCGGCAATCGTCATATGCCCCGAAAACGCCCCGAGTCCGGCCGCGATCGCAGCGCTGGTGATCGCCAGGATGCAGACGCCTACAGCAAGGGCGACGAGCAGGCGCCGCGAACGCCGTTGCCGGCGACCGGAGCGTGCGAGCACGTCCGCCCAGTCGCGCCCCGATCCCTCGGGCAATGGCATCAGGGACTCGAGTTCCGTTCGAATCAGGGGCTCGACGTCGATCATTGCGGAACCTCCTCGATGGTCTTGCGCAGGCGGCGATGTGCCGCGCTGAGCGTGGCGGAGACGGTGCCGACCGCGACATCGAGGGCGGTCGCGATCTCCTGGTAGTCGAGGTCGGCGTAATAGCGGAGGTAGACGGTCAACCGCTGTCGCTCCGGTAGCGACGCAACCCAGGTCCGGACAAGACGGGTCTCGGCCATGTCGCCGTTATGCGAAGAAGCCGAAGGCCCGTCGTCACCTTCCAGCCCAGCAGGCGACGATTGCCGCTGTTGCTTCTTGGCCGCGTTGACGACCGCGCGCCAAACCCAGGCCTCCAGCGGACCTTCACCTCGAAACGACGGGAGTGACTTGATGGTCGCCGCGAAGGCCTCCTGTACCGCGTCGTGTGCGTTCCCGTGATCGCTCGTAATCAGGGTCGCGACGCGAAGGAAGTGGCGGTACCGGGCTCGGCAGAGGGCTTCGAGATCAGCGACCTGAGCGTTCTGCTCCACGTCCCTATTGATCCACAGGCCGCACATCGTGTTTAGTCGCTGCGCAGCGATGAGACTGGTCTGGGCCAGTGTTCCGGAATGATGCTCCTATGACCTGTCAAGCCAGCAGCGGCTCCTGTTGTTGAAGTAGCCGGTAGAGGTGACGGGCGAGGTAGCGCTTGAGCAGGCGGGTGGCGTCGCGTCGGCTCTTCCCTTCGGCGATCCGTTTGGCGATGTAGTCCTTGGTCGTCGGGTCGTGCTGACGGCGGTGGAGGACGATCGTGTGCAGGGCGCGGTTGAGCTGACGGTCGCCGCCGCGGCTGAGCCGGTGCCGTCTCGTCTGGCCGCTCGAGGCGGGGACCGGGGCGACGCCGGCGAGGCGTGCGAAGGCGGCTTCGGAGCGGACGCGTCCGCGATGTGACCAGGCGACGATCAGCTGCGCGCCGACGATCGGGCCGACGCCCGGCTCGTCGAGCAACTCCGGTGCGAGTGCGCGCACGTGCACGAGGATCTCGCGCTCGAGCTCGTCGGCCTCGGCAGTCGCCGCCTCGACTCGTCGTGCGAGCGTGCGGAGGACGAGCCGCGCCGCCAGCTCATCCGGGGCCGCGGTCGGGGAGCGGCGCAGGCGGCCGCAGCGCTCGAGCAGCCGCTGCACGGGGAGTCCGCGCAGCTCCTCGCGGAGGCGGTCGGGGGCGGTCACGATCACGCTGCGCAGCTGCACGAGCGCCTCGCGGCGGACGTCGACGGCGCTGCGTCGGGCGACCATCAGCAGCCGCAGCGCTTCGCGCCGCTCTCCCGAACGCGGCACCGGCAGCGGCTCGCTCCTGAGTCCAGCGCGTGCAGCGCGGACCGCGTCGAGCTGGTCGTCCTTGCCGCGCAGCCGCCGTTCGCTCCGTGATGAGCGGCCCACCTCGAGCACCGCCTCGCCGCGATCGCTCAGATAGCGGGCAAGGCCGGCCCCGTAGTGCCCGGCACCTTCAACCGCCCAGAGACGGGCACCGCCTGCGTAGTGCTGTGCGAATCGAAGCGCCTGCCCGTAACCACGACTGTCCGTCGAGACCGCCCGCTGCGCGACAACCGCGCCCGCTGGCGCGGCCACCACGGCCAGCACATGCTCGTCCCGATGCGTGTCGACGCCAACCACGTAATCCAGCTCGTCTGCAACCATCTCGATCGATCCTCCGGCTTCGCTCGTAGGGTCCGGTGACGCCGGTCTGAGTGCGGGAAACCGCGGCGGCAGGACTGTGATGAGTCACGCCGAGAGGCGGACAAGCTCCTGATCAAGCCAGCAGCGGGCGCCAGACCGGCGTCGCCGTGCCGCTCGGACGGATCATTCCCAAGGCACGCAATGCGGCCAGTCACCCGACGAGTCACAAGCGGCACGGAGACACCAGGCTGGCAATGGCCCCAGACAGACCGACCTACCTACCGAGTCTCACAGTCACCTGAGGCCGTGACATGCTGATCTGATGGCGATCGTGCGCTCGAAGCGGCCAGTGGCGGCTGGCCGAATTGCGGCGACCGCGCGGAGTCTCTTGGAGGCGTCG
>VAXT01000029.1 GCA_005883245.1 Actinomycetota bacterium
GACCTCGAGGTGGGGCCGACCATCTACCGCGTGTTCCTGCTCCCGGACGCACTCCAGTTCGACCTCTCGATGACCCCGGCGCCCCACTTCCGCCCCGCTGGGCCGCGGTTCCAGCTCCTCTTCGGCGAGACGGCGACCGACGAGCGGCAGGTTGCCCGACCGCCCGGCAGCCTCTTCATTCCAACGCCGGCGCTTGCAGAGGACATCTTCGGCTGGGGCGTCATCTATGCCCTGCACGCGCGTGCGTGCATCGAGCGCGGCCGCGTATGGCAGGCGGAGCACTATGTCGGTGCGGTGCGCGACCATGCTCTCGCGCTCGCGTGCCTCGGTCGCGGGCTCGTCGCCGTACAGGCGCGAGCCTACGACGACCTGCCGCCGGAGACTCTCGCGGGCTTCGCCGACACACACGTCCAGTCCAGCGAGCCGGACGCGCTCCGCCGAGCGCTCGTCGCCTCCGTCGGTGCTCTCCTGCGACAGGGCACGGAAGCGGCCTTGCCGGAGGCGGACGTGGTTGAGGAGCGCCTCGCCGAGCTCGTGTCGATTCCATCCGCACCCTAGGCTTCAGCCGATGGGCCGAATCGAGCTCCTTCAGGGCGACATCACGAAACAGGAGGTCGACGCGATCGTCAACGCCGCGAACCGGGGGCTGCTCGGCGGCGGCGGCGTGGACGGGGCGATCCACCGGGCGGGCGGGCCGGCGATCCGCGAGGAGGCGCGGCTGCTCGGCGGTTGTGAGACGGGTGACGCGAAAGCGACGACCGCTGGCGACCTTCCGGCGAACTATGTGATCCACGCCGTCGGGCCGATCTGGCAGGGCGGCGATGCGGGCGAGGCCGAGCGCCTGGCGTCGTGCCATCGGCGGGCGCTCGAGGTCGCCGACGAGCTCGGCTGCAGAACCGTTGCCTTCCCGGCGATCTCGACGGGCGTCTATGGCTTTCCGGTCGAGCTGGCCGCCAAGGTCGCGCTCGGCACGACTCACGTAGAGCTGGAGACGCACGCCGGGATCGAAGAGGTGCGCTTCGTCCTCTTCTCGGACGCGGACTTCCAAGCGTTTCAGCAGCATCTGCCCTCGTAGCTCAGCCGGAGGCCCGCCCGACCGCCGGGCCGTTCGTCGTTCAGCCCTTCGTGTAGCTGAGCAGCTCTGTTCGGCCGGACCCGCCCGAGACGAGGAGCTCCATCACCGGGCCGACGCCCTTCGCGTAGAGCTTCATCTCCTCGACCGTCGGCTCGATCGTCGAGAAGTTCCGCGTCAGCAGCGCGTTCTGGAACCGCCCGAACGGCACCTGCACCTGGCTGCCGATGTTCAGCACTGCCGCGGCGTCCTCGGCGTGCCCGGCGTAGTACTCCTCGCGGTAGCTCATGCCCCGCTTCGGGCTCGCCGGGACGACGACCCCCGGCTGGGCGCCGTCGACGCCGTACGCCCACGAGCCCTCCTTCGTCTTCAGCTTTCCGTTCTCGTACTCGGCCGTGTCCTCGCCCAGGTACCAGAGGTTCCCTGCGGAGTCCTGCGCGTACCAGTCGTAGGTGTCCTCGACGGTCTCCCCATGTTGGCTCACTCGATCGTGGACGACGCGCGCCTCGATCCCGTGGAGCGTCTTCGTCCGGTTCGTGACGGTCACGTCGACGCGCTGCGCCTCTCCGTTCTCGACCTCGCGATACACCCAGTGGCTTCCGGGGCGCATCGGCCAGTACGGGTTGTCGATGTTGGTCGTGAAGTCGGCGGGATCGAGCTGCACCGGTTTCGTGCCCTGGGGCAGGGTCGACGCGCTCGACGACTTCGACTTCGAACCCCCGCCGCCACAGGCCGCGAGAGCGAGGACGGCGATTGCGACTGCAATTGAAGGGATCATGCGGCTGACCGTACGCCTGCCCCGTGAGAGGCCGATGAGAGGTCAGAGATCGTCCGGCTCGATGTGCCGGTCGGACGCGCACTCGCGCGCCCAGCGCTCGGCGGTCTCGATCAACCGGCCGCCGAGCTCGTCGATCTCGTGCTCGCCGCTCGGGAGCTCGTCGCCGGAGACATCGATCCGCACCTGGTGGATGGAGGCCTCGGAATGCGCGCTCAGCTCGTGCCGCTCCTCGGCGACGATCGTCAGCTCGGTCACCTTGTCGCGGAGGGCCGCCGCGAGCGCGTCGATCTCAGCCGGCGTCGCCTCGCGTCCCGCGAACATGCCGAAGTTGACCCGGATCTCGAGTGCTGGCGGTTCGAAGGCCCTCGTCGCGAAGGCGAGCGCCGGCTCATTCGACCCCATTGTGCCCATCGAGTTCCCGCTTTGACGGAAGCTAATCCTCGCGCGGCACCCAGCGGAAGTAACGAAGGGCGAGCAGCGCTCCGGCGATGCCCCAGACGAGGATCACGGCCACGTCCTTCGGCTCGCTCCAGATCTGCGTGCCCTTGAGCATCACGTCTCCGACCAGGTCGATGAAGTACGTCAGCGGCAGCACGTCGGCCACCTTCTGGAGCACCTCCGGGAAGTGCTTCTGTGAGAAGAACGCGCCCGAGATGAACGCGACGGGCAAGTAGATCGCGTTGATCACCGCGGAGGCTCCTTCGGCGCGCCGGATGAACCCGGTGATCGCGACACCGAGCGCGGCGAACGTCGCGCCGCCGAGAATCAGGGTCGCGACGAGGGACACGGGCGCCTTCGGGAACGACGCGCCGAAGAGGATCATCCCGAGCGCGATCAGGCAGGCGGCCATGACCGCGAACGCGATCAGCGTCGTGAGCAGGACGGCTGCGATGTAGAACGGGGCGGGCAGGGGAGTCGCGCGAAGCCGCTTCAGGACTCCGTTCTCGCGGCGGATGACGAGCACGATCGCTAGACCGGCGAAGGCCGTGGCGATGAGGCCGTAGCCGATCATCCCCGTCAGGAGGTAGTCCGCCGCACGGTAGCCGTTGATCTTGTCGCCGCTGCCGTAGACCGAGCCCAGCAGCACGAAGAAGATCAGCGGGAGCATGAACGTGAAGAACGCGAGCTCGCGGCTGCGCGAGTAGAGCTTCATCTCCCCTCTCAGCTCGTGGATGAAGACGTTCATTCGCGCTCCTCCCGGGTCAGCGCGAGGTAGACCTCTTCGAGGCTCGCACGGCGAACTTCGAGGCCCTCGAGCTCGTGTCCGGCGGCCAGAGCCTCGGTCGTGAGCTCGTGCAGGACCTTCGTCGGCTCCTCTGTCTGGAGCACGACGTCCTGACCGTTCCTTCGGTAGTGGATCTCGGTGGCCGGGAGCGTGGACGTCAGCTCGGTTGGGTGGCCGAGCGCGACGATCTGCCCGTCCCTGAGGACCGCGACGCGGTCGGACAGGCGCTCGGCCTCGTCGAGGTAGTGCGTCGTGAGCAGGATCGTCTTGCCGAGCTCGCGCAGCGACCCGATCGTCTCCCAGGCGCGCCGCCGCGCTTCGGGGTCGAAGCCGGTCGTGGGCTCGTCGAGGAAGACGAGCTCGGGGTCGCCGACGAGCGCGAGGCCGAGGTCGAGGCGCCGCCGCTGCCCGCCGGAGAGGCTCCGGACGAGCGTGTCGCGCTTCTCCTCGAGGCCGACGAGCTCGATGAGCTCGTCGATCGGGCGTGGCCGCATGTAGTAGCCCGCGAAAAGTGCGAGGTTCTCGGCGACGGTCAGGCTGTCGTAGAACGACGACGACTGGAGCACGACGCCGATCCGCTGGCGCCAGTCGAGGCCTGCGGTTGCCGGGTCCTCGCCGAGGACGGTGACCGAGCCTTCGTCGCGCTCGCGGTAGCCCTCGAGGATTTCGACGGTCGTCGTCTTGCCGGCGCCGTTCGGCCCGAGGAGGCCGAAGATCTCGCCTTGCGCGATCTCGAAGCTGACTCCGCGGAGCGCCTGGAGCCCGTTGTAGGACTTCCGGAGCTCGTGGACGGAAACCGCACTAGACATATCTGGCCGATATGATTAACATATCTACCCGATATGTCAAGCCTTACTCCCACCGCCCGCGTCATCCTCGGCATGTTGAAGCTCGGCGTCCCCACCGGCTACGACATCAAGAAGGTGATCGACGACTCGACCCGCTTCTTCTGGACTGCGAGCTACGGGCAGATCTACCCGGAGCTGAAGCGGCTGCGGGGGGCCGGCCTCGTGCGCGCGAAGGACGAGCCGCGCGGGAAGGTCAAGCGCACGGTGTACGAGCTGACGCCGAAAGGGGAGGAGGCGCTCCGCGAGTGGCTGACCGACCGGGAGAACGTGATCTTCGAGATCCGCGACGAGAGCCTGCTTCGCCTGTTCTTCGCGGACGTGCTCTCCAAGGACGACGTGCTTGCGAACGTGCGCATGCAGCAGATGATCTTCGAGCTCGTGCTGGAGCGGTTCCGCGAGATCGAGGCCGAGGCGCGGGCCGGGATCGATCAGGGTCTCGAGTACCCGTACCTCGTGCTGCGCTACGGGCTCGACTTCATCACGTGGGCGCGCGACTGGTACGCGGAGGTCGAGCGTCGTCTCGAGGCCGGCGAGCCCCTATTCGAACTCGACGATCACGAGGCCGCCCGCAGGGAATCGGGGCTCGGGGCCGCCGGATAGCGCGGCCGCGATCTGGCCGCAGTCAGGCTGGTGGCCGACCACCGCGATCGGATCCCCTCGACCGGCGAGGACAGCTCGGACGTCGTCGGCGGTCGCTCCCGGCGCGAGCCGATCGTCTGGCTCCGCTTCGACGTCCAGCGCCCGGGACAGCTCGCCGCCCGTTTCGCGGGCGCGGAGCAGGGGGCTCGTGAGGATCGCCTCGGGTGGGGGCAGCTCGTCCCGCATGCGCCGGCCGAGGTCCCGCGCCTGCTCCCGGCCCTGAGGAGTCAGCGGCCGAAGCTCGTCCGGTTCTCCCGGCGCGGCCTCGGCGTGGCGGACGAGGTAGAGGCGCACTGCGGCTGAGGATAGCCTTGCCGCATGGCCCTCATCCCGATGCTGGCCTACGAG
>VAXT01000030.1 GCA_005883245.1 Actinomycetota bacterium
TAGCAGGCCTGTAAGCCGGATTCTGTCGAGGGTGACCATCTCTCTAGGCCATCGGTTCCCCGGTGGCTCGAGCGGTGTACCCGGCTCCTCGGCGGGCCGCGTCGGCGGAGCCTGTTTCACCTTGCACCGGACGGGGTTTGGCTAGCCGCCGTGTCACCACGGCGCTGGTGGGCTCTTACCCCACCGTTTCACCCTTGCCTTCGGCGTCTCCGGAGAGTCTTTCGCCGCTGGCGGTCTCCTTTCTGTGCCACTTTCCGTCGGCTTTCGCCGCCTGGGTTTTCCCCAGCGTCCTGCCCTTCGGTGTCCGGACTTTCCTCGAGCCGCGAACGGCTCGCGGTCACCCGGCCTGCAAGGTCAATTGTAGCCGCGTCTCGCCGCTGCTTCGGAACTCGGCCTGGCATTCGGGACACGAGATCATTCCGGCGCGGTGGAGCACGAACTCGCCGCAGACGAGGCACTCCAGGCTGGCGCCGCGCAGGAGCGCATGGAGCTCCTGCTCGAGCGTCCGGTTCAGCGCCTCCACGCTCATAGCTGCCGGAAGACTCCAATCACCTTGCCGAGGATCTGGACGTGCGCGGCGTAGATCGGTTCGAGTGCGTCGTTCTCGGGCTGGAGCTGGATGCGGCCGTCCTCCTTGAAGAACCGCTTCATGGTGGCCTCGTCGGCCGACTCGTCATCGCCGGCGAGCGCGACCACAATGTCGCCGTCGCGAGCGTCTTGCTGACGCTGCACAACAGCGATGTCGCCGTCGAGGATGCCGGCGTTGATCATCGAGTCGCCCTTGACGCGCAGGAGGAACTCTTCGCCCCCGCGCGATAGCGGCTCGGGCACCGCGAGGTAGTCCTCGATGTTCTCCTCGGCCAGCAGCGGCCCGCCCGCGGCGACCTCGCCTACGAGCGGGAGCTTGTGGACGTCCGACTCCGCGACGGCGGGCGCCTTCGGCTCGCGGCGCAGCTCGATCGCGCGCGGCTTCGTCGGGTCGCGCTTGAGCAGCCCGGCGCGCTCGAGGTTCGCGAGGTGCGCGTGCACCGTCGACGGGGACGCGAGGCCAACCGCCTCGCCGGTGAGCATGTGGCCTCCTTCGGCGAACATGTGTTCGATCACGGTAGCGAGCCGAACGGACGGCGTCAAACCCGAAAGCCGCAAGACTCGTCCTAAGTGATGCGTGAAAGCACTTGCGATTGCGGTCGTCGCGCTCGGCCTCGTGTCCTGTGGCCATCACACGAGGATGGCCCAGTACCGGGAGCCTCGCGATGGGTGGACCGTCTCGTATCCCGCGTCAATGACGCCTCTGGCGATCGGATACGCCAAGGGGATGCTCACCGCGCGCGGAGTGGTGATCGCGAGCTCGCCTCGGGTTCGAGCGACCCAGGAGGTCTACTTCAGACGTTTCCCCGCGGACGCCGCCGCGTTTGGACTGGTTCGGTTCTTCGGTGGGCCAGGGCAGAGGTCAGGCGCTGAGACGAAGCTACCCCTTCAGCGCGCAGGCTTCCGTCCGATTCGCGAAGCGCCGCCTCCGGTACCGCTCGAGCAGTCGATGAATGCCAACGGGTCGACGTGGCACGTGTTCGTCTGGTTCGGACCCAAGGCCTCAGACCAGGACAAGGAGAGGGTCTGGCGCATCGTGCGGTCGATCCAATTTCCGCAGCGGTCGTGAGGGCGCGGCGTCGGGCTTTGCCCGATGCCGCTCACAAAGGCCGGACCACAAGATCGATATCGCGCGAAGTCGTCATGGCCTCGCGCAGCGAGGCCGGACTTCGCGACGAGAGTGCGCTGGAGAGGACTTGAACCTCCACGGGGTTTTAACCCCACAAGGCCCTCAACCTTGCGCGTCTACCAATTCCGCCACCAGCGCGCGGGCCGAAGTGTAGCGGCCACCGGATGGGGTCAGACCCCGACTCGGAACGCACACAAGACGGAAACGAATCGCGCACTTCTCGTCCCCACAGCTCGTGACAAAGCCACTCGTCGGGGCGACGTTGTAAAGGGGTCTGACCCCGATAGGGTTGCGCCGTGAAGGCGCTCGCCGAAGCGGCGGTCGATGCGGCACTCGGCGCCGGCGCGTCGTACGCGGATGCGCGGGCTGTCTCGCTTCGCCGCCAGTACGTGGTTACGAAGAACGGCAACGTCGACGACCTGAGCGACACCGAGAGCGAGGGCATCGGCGTCCGCGTGCTCGTCGACGGCGCCTGGGGATTCGCCGGCTCGGGCCGGCTCGACGAGTCCGCGGCCCGCGACGCAGCCCTGCGCGCAGCCGAGTTCGCCCGCGCCGCGCCGGGCCGCCACCAGACGCACCTCGCCCCGGTCGAGGCGCACACCGGCGTGTACCGCACGCCGCTCGAGCGCGATCCGTTCTCGGTCCCGCTCACCGAGAAGATCGACCTCTGCCTGCGGGCCGAAGAGGGCATGCGGCACGACGAGGTCAAGGTCACGGTCGCGATGATCAGAGCCCAGCACGAGCACAAGGTCCTCGTCTCCTCCGAAGGCACGAACGTCGAGCAGGAGATCTACGAGTGCGGCGGCGGGATCGACGCCTACGCGTCCTCCGACGACGTGTCCCAGGTGCGCAGCTATCCGAGCCAGCACTCGGGCGTCAGCGGCCAAGGCGGCTGGGAGTACGTCGAGGAGCTCGGGCTCGACCGCGAAGCGCCGCGCGTCGGCGAGCAGGCCTCCGCGCTCCTGCGCGCGCCCGCGTGCCCACCGGGCCGGACGACGATCGTCCTCTCGCCCGAGCAGGCGGTGATGCAGGTGCACGAGTCCGTCGGGCATCCGACCGAGCTCGACCGCGTGTACGGAACCGAGGCCGCATACGCGGGCACGAGCTTCCTCTCGCCGGACGATCTCGGGAGCCTCCGCTACGGCTCCGAGCGCATGAACATCACGGCCGACTCGACGACGCCCGGAGGCCTCGGCACGTTCTCCTTCGACGACGAGGGCGTACCTGCCGCACGCGAGGCGATCGTCGAGGGAGGAATGCTCCGAGGGTTCCTCAGCTCACGCCAGACCGCTGCGCAGCTCGGCGCGGGACGAGGCGGCTCGATGCGCGCCGACGGCTGGGCCCGGATGCCGCTCGTCCGGATGACGAACCTGCACCTCGAGCCGGGCGAGGGCTCGTTCGAGGAGCTTCTCGCGGACGTCGACGACGGGCTCTACCTGGAGACGAACAAGAGCTGGTCGATCGACGACAAGCGCCTCAACTTCCAGTTCGGGACGCAGGTCGCGTGGGAGATCAAGGACGGAAAGCTCGGCCGGATGCTGCGGGACGCGACGTACACGGGAGTGACGCCGGTCTTCTGGGGCAAGCTCGACGCCGTCGCTGGGCCGGAGGAGTGGACGCTCTTCGGGCTCACGAACTGCGGCAAGGGCCAACCGGGACAGGAGGCGCACGTCTCGCACGGTGCTGCACACGCGCGATTCCGCGACGTCGAGGTGGGCGTCTCCGCGTGAGCCGAGGCCTCGATCTGGCCGAAGCGGCGTTGCGCGCGTCGGGCGGCGACGACGCCGAGGTCGTCGTGCACGCCGAGCGCTCCGGGGTCGCGCGGTTCGCCGCCTCGATCGTCCACCAGCCGACACTGATCGAGAACGCGGTCGTCCGCGTGCGAGTCGCGCGCGACGGAAAGATCGGCTGGGCGGCGACGAACCGGGTGGACAGCGGAGGCTTCGCCGAGGTCGCGCGCCGCGCCCGCGAGGCCGCGGACAGCGCCAGGCCCGATCCCAACTTCCTCGGCTTCGCGCCTCCGGCTCACTACTCGGACCTGGGCGGCTACGACGAAGAGACCGCCGAGCTCGGCGCCGCGGACCAGGCACGCCTTGCCGCGGCGGCGATCGAGGCCGCGGGCGGCATCGGGCTGTACGGCATCTACACGAGCGGAGTCACGGAGATCGCGGTCGCGTCGTCGACGGGACTGGCCGCAGAGCAAGAGACGACGGACGCCGTCTGCCTATGCCTGGCCGCCGACACGGAGGCTTCCGGCTGGTCGGAACGGACCGGCTGGCGCGCGGCCGACGTGGATCCCGCGGAGCCGGCACGCGAAGCTGCCGAGACCGCCGCACGGACGCGTGGCGGCGGCGAGCTCGAGCCGGGCACGTATCGGGCCGTCCTCGAGCCGGTCGCGGTCGCCGACCTCGTGCGCTGGTTCTCCTACGACTCGATGGGCGCGCAGGGCTTCCTGGAGGAGCGCAGCTACTTCTGCGGGAGGATCGGCGAGCAGCCGTTCGACTCGAAAGTCTCGATCGCCGACGATGCGCTCGACCCGGCCAACCTGCCGAAGCCGTTCGACTTCGAGGGGACCCCCAAGCAGCGCGTACCGATGATCGAGGACGGCGTGATCAAAGGCGTGGTCTGGGACCGCATCACCGCCGCCCGCGCCAAGAACGGTCAGGTCTCGACGGGACACGCGCCGCCGGACGCGTGGCGGTTCTTCGGCCCTGTGCCGACGGCCTTCGACATGGCTGGCGGTGAGGCGAGCTCGTCGGAGGAGCTCGCGGAGATCGTTGGTGACGGCATCTACGTCACCCGCCTTCACTACCTGAGCGTGGTCGACCCGCGCGGTGGGGTCCTGACCGGGATGACCCGCGACGGAACGTTCAGGATCCGCGACGGCAGGATCGCGGAGCCGCTCGTCAACCTGCGCTTCACGGTCGCGATCTCGGACGTTCTCGGCGACGTGCCGGGGCTGAGCCGCGACCGGAGGCTCGTCAACCTGAACGACCTCTACGACGAGCGCTTCGCGCACGCCGCGCTCGTGCCGGCGATCGCGACGGGGCATTTCCACATCAGCGGGACCGGCTCCGGCCCCGGGCTCTGACTACAAGAGCAGGTGGTAGAGGATGATCGAGTTGGCGAAGAAGATCACGCCGACGACCACGGTCAGCCGCGTCAGGTTGCGCTCGACGATGTGCGTTCCGCCCTGCGAGGCCGGGACGTAGCCCATTCCGGCCATGCCCGTGTCGCGTCCGGAGTGCATCAGCACCAGGACGATCAGGACGATGGCCGTGACGAAGTCGAAGAAGACGAACGCGGAGCGGCCGAAGCTGTCTACGAACGCGAGTAGCGGCAGCACGGCGAAAGAGTAGCCGCTAGCGTCGCGCCGCTTCGAGGATGGCTCCGACGAGCTGCGTTCCGATCCGGTCCTTCGTCAGGAAGCCGGCGATCCCGGCTCGGCGCGCGCGCTCGACGTCGGTCGCGACACTCGAGCCGGTCAGGATCAGGACGCACGCGTCCGGGCGGTCGAGCCGGATCTGCCGGGCGGCCTCGATCCCGTCGAGGACGGGCATCGCGATGTCGATCAGGGTCACGTCCGGAGCCAGCGCGCAGGCAAGGTCGACGGCGTCCTGGCCGTTGCTTGCAGTCCCGATCACGTGGACGCGAGCGTCGCCGCGAAGGAGTTGCTCGACGCTCTCGACGAACATCGGATCGTCGTCGGCTATGAGCACGCGAACAGGCTCCGCGCCTGGGGCCGTGGCGGGTTCCATCTGGGAGGTCTTCCCCGAGAGGGGCAAAGCTACGCTTGCTCCGTGTCCGACTCGGCCCGCGAGAAGATTCAGAAGCACCTGGTCACGGGCGACAACCGGCTCAAGCAGGGCGTTTCGCCCGAGAAGGCGCGCGAGAGCTACGAGGCAGCTCTGCGGCTGGCGCAGGAGAGCGGGCTGGAAGAGCGGATCCGGCCGCTCGTCGAGGTCAGGCTCGCGGACCTCGAGCGGCTTTTTCCAGGATCGACTCGATCTTCGCGGCCTGGGTCTTGACGTCGTGTTCGGCTGCGGCTTCTCGGGCCGCAATGTTCGGCCTTGGAAGCTCGGCGGCGCGGCGCATCGCGTCGGCGAGAGCCTTCGTGTCCAGCGGGTCCACAAGGACCCCGGCTTCGGGCGGAACGAACTCGGGGGGGCCGCCTACACGCGTCGCCACGACTGAGCGGCCCGAGGCCATGCCTTCGAGGAGCGCCTGGCCGAAGGGCTCGATCAGGGACGGCTGGCAGAGGACCGTCGACTCGGCGATGTAGCGGGACACGTCCTCGTGCGGGATGCGGCCGGTGATCTT
>VAXT01000031.1 GCA_005883245.1 Actinomycetota bacterium
CCTCGTAGTTGTACTGCGACCACTGCCGCTCGTTCTCGAGGTACACGTCCCCCCAGGTCACGCCGGGCGCCCACTCGAGCTCGAAGACGGTGGTCTTGCCCTGGAGGAAAAGCCCAAGCCGCTCGAGCCCGTAGGTCATCTCCGCGGGGATGACCCGGAGGTCGATCCCGCCCAGCTGCTGGAAGTACGTGAACTGCGTGACCTCCATCGCGTCGCACCAGACCTCCCAGCCGAGCCCCCACGCGCCGAGCGTGGGCTGCTCCCAGTCGTCCTCGACGAGCCGGATGTCGTGCTTCAGGAGGTCGATCCCGAGCGCGTCCAGCGAGCCGAAGTACTGGTCGAGCACGTCTTCGGGGGCCGGCTTGAGGATGACCTGGTACTGGAAGTAGTGCTGGAAGCGATACGGGTTCTCCCCGTAGCGCCCGTCGGCCGGCCGGATGACGGGCTCGACGTACGCCGCGCGCCACTCGGGGTGGCTCGGGTCGAGGACGCGCAAGAAGGTGGCCGGATTGGACGTGCCCGCTCCTAGCTCGGTGTGGTAGGGCTGCATGATCACGGCGCCACGCTCGCCCCAGTACGCGTTCAGCGTGCCGATCATGTCCTGGAAGTTCACGCGGCGAAGACTACGGATCGGGCTCGACGGGAACAGCCCGCTCATGGAGAAGGAGGTCTGCGTCGCGCGCGTGGACGCGTACAAGACGAAGTCCGGGAACACGCGGTTCGTGCTCCGCGAGGACGAAGGCAACGAGTACACGACGTTCAGGGAGGCGATCGCGCGGCAAGCGGTGGCCGCGGAAGGCAGGCGCGCGCGGATCGAGTTCCACGAGCAGCAGCGGAACGGGTTCACGAATGTCTACCTCGACGGCGTGGAGCCGCTCGAAGAGGACGACGGCGAGCACCGCGACGCCGACGAGGCCGCCTGGGAGGTCGCAGTCGAAGCAGCGCCCTGGCTCGTGGGCACGCGCGAGCCCGACCAGCCGATTCCGGCGAAGGAGCTGTTCCAGCGCCTCAAGCCGTTCCAGGAAGAGGTCGCCGAGGACATCCGCCGCGACGGCGAGGAGTAGCCGTGCCGACTGCTCATATCCGGCACACCCCCGACGGGCGCACGGCGTTCGAGCTGACACCGCGGCGGACGAGACTCTCGCTGCTCGCCCTCCTTGCCCTCGCTGTCGCCGCCGCGGCCGCTGCCGTGGCCTCTTCGCCGCTCTGGCTCCGCGCCTTCTTCGGGTTCGTCGCCTTTTTCTTCGGCTCGATCTTTCTGACGGGACTGCCGAACCTCTTCCAGCGCGGAGGCACGACGCTCTTGACGATTGGCGATCAGGGCCTCGAGATCCCACGCTCCGGCCTCATCCCCTGGACGGAGATCGAAGAGGTCGGGCAGACCCACGTCGCCGGTCAGCGGGCGATCGGCATCTGGACGACCGACCCGTACTTCGCTGCCCGGCAGGGGGCCTGGTATGTCTGGCCGTTCGCGCTCCTGAACCGCGCGCTCCGAGAGCCGGCGCTGAGCTTCACGGACAAGGTCGTGGCGCTCGATGACCTTCTCTCCGAGCTCGAACGCCACTGGCGGGGCAGCGGCGCCTCCGTCGAAAAGGTCGAGACCACCCGGCGGACGGGCAGCGCGGCGCGAGCGGACTAGGCGCGCGCGGCCAGCGTTCGCAGCCGGAAGCCGCCGTGGTACTCGTACGACGAGGTGATCACGCGCAGCGCTTCGCGGGCGGCGCGCTTCGAGATGCGGCGCAGTTCCCGCAGACCGCTCCGCCCGCGCGCGGCGAGTAGCCGACGAGCGGCCCGTCCGCCCCGCACTCGGCGCAGCTCGTCAGGTGGGGCAGGTACCCCGACAGCCAGAGCAGCTTGAGTTGGAAGGAGAGGACGAGCGGGTCGAGCGCCGGCTCCGACTCGCGCACATAGGCGCCGTCGAGGACTTCGAGGAACCGCGTCAGCGCCCCGAACGCGCGCGGGTTCCGCTCCTGCTCCGTGAACAGCCGGAGCATCGCCTCGAGCCCGACGAGACCGACCGACAACCGGTACGGATCCTCACGCGCCTCCCTGTGTGGTCGCACGAGCGACGCCCCGGTCACGGTCGCCAGCTCGCCGCTTCCCTGGTGGAGCATCAGCTCGACGTGGCTCAGCGGCTCGAGGCGCGCGCCGAACCGGGACTTCGTGCGCCGGATCCCCTTGGCGACGGCACCGACGCGCCCCCGCTCGAGCGTGTATAGGTGGAGCACGCGATCCGCCTCGCCGAACCGCAGCGAGCGCAGGACGACGGTCTCAGTCTTGTAGCCCCGCCCCGCCATCGCTCCAGTGTAGAGCCGGGACGTGTCGAGACCGGACGGCGCTCAGGCCGCTTGAGACGTCTCTTCGACCTCTTCGACCGGAATCAGAAATGCAGGCGCCTTCCGGTCAGGCCCGCGCGCCGCGAGCACGTGGATCTCGTTGTCGAGCATGAACCGGATCGCGTACAGCGACTCCTCGGCGACCCAGGCCTCGACGCTCCGCAGGAGCGCCGCAAGGTCGCTCGGGTCGGACGAGACAGCGGCCGCGACCACGTACGGCTCACCGCCGAGGACCCCGGCCGTCCACGTCTGCCCCAGCCGTTCGGTGAGGCGGACCGCAGCCGCGTACTCGACGACTTCGAAATGCACTTGGTCGAGGAACATGCCGCAAGACTCGCTCAGCAGCGCCTCTCCTCGCCTGACGCAGATAGGTCAATTTCGCTGGACCGCTACACCTCGGGGTAGCGCGCCTCGACGAGGAAGGCAGGAAACCCCCGCGAGCTAGCGGATGCTGACGGGCGTGCCGAGCGGCATCAGCCGGAAGAGCCTCAGGATCGCCGGGTTCCGCATCCGGACGCAGCCGTGCGAGACGCGCCCGGGCAGGATCTGCGGCTCGTTCGTCCCGTGGATCCCGACGAAGCCGCCTCCGGGCCAGTCGGTGAGCGTGTTCGATTTCGCGTTCAGTCCGAACGCACGCGGGCCGTACGCGGGCGCGTAGTACCCGGAAAGCTTCTCGCGGATGTAGAACTCGCCTCGCGGAGTCGGCCACTGCGGCTGCCCGACGCCGACCCGCGCCGAGA
This sequence comes from Actinomycetota bacterium, assembly GCA_005883245.1. GTDB lineage: Bacteria > Actinomycetota > Thermoleophilia > Gaiellales > Gaiellaceae > VAXT01. Next base: position 3,077 of record VAXT01000031.1, read on the forward strand.
AGATCTGGCGGCCATGGCTGTAGAGGGTGGCCCTGAGCGCGCGTTGCGAGATCACCATCCTCTTGTGCACCTTCTGGAACGCGGTGAGCGCGCCGCGCGGCACCCAGCCGGTCGTGCTGTTCGGCAGGACGGCGAGGCGGATCCGGACCCACGCCCGTCCCCCCTTGTACGTGACCTGGTTCAGGACCTGGATCGCGTTCCGGTAGAGCTCGGGCGTGCGAAACGTGATCGGCGTCATCCCGTGCGCCGAGCTCGACGGTCCGGTGCGGGCGACCGTGCGGTGACGGACGAACGCCCAGCGGTAGGTCTCGGAACTCCGGTCGCTGAGCAGGAGCCGCTGCGGGTAGACGCCCGCGGGATTCGGCGGCCCGGGCGGCGGCTTGTTCGGCCGGCCGACGCGAATCCCGACCGTCCGTGTCGCACTGCCTGCGCCCGAGCTCACGCTGAAGGTCACGCGGTGCACGCCGGTCTGTGCCGCGGGCGGCCGCCACGTGAATGTCGCGCTCGCGGGATCGCCGTCGGTGTGCCGGATGACCGCGCCCTGCGGCGAGCCCGAGTCTCGGATCGCGAGCGTCCCACCCGAGCCGTCCGACGCCGCAGAGAGGCGGAACGAGAGCGTCGTCTTCGCGGCCACGCCGAGGACCGCGCCTTCACCGGGAGTCGGGCTCGTCCACGAGACGGCGGCGTCCTTCGCAGGCGTCGCCGCAGCCGGCACGAGCAAGGCCGTGCCCGCGATCGCGAGCCCTACCGAGAGTAGGCGCTGCAAAATGACCATCCAGGAGTCATCGGTCTGAGTGCCCCCGAGCCTGAGCCCGGGGGACATGGTAACGCGTGCCTCAGAAGATGGTGACCGGCGTGCCCACGGACATCAGCCGGGCGAGCTTCCGGACTGCAGCATTCGGCATCCGAACGCAGCCGTGCGACACGCGGCCGGGCAGGATCTCCGGCTGATTCGTGCCGTGGATCCCGACGAAGCCGCCGCCGGGCCAATCCGTCAGGACGTTCGAGCGCGCATTCGTTCCGAACGCGATCGGGCCGTAGATCGGGTCCGTGAAGCCCGAGATCCGCTCGCGCACGTAGAACTCGCCGGCAGGCGTCGGCCAGTACGGCTTGCCCACGCCGACGCGCGTCGTGAAGACCGCGCGGCCCTTGCGGTAGAGGGTGGCCGTGAACAGTCTCCGGTCGATGACGAGGTGCGTCCAGATCTCGTTGTACGGCCCGATCATCCGCCGCGGAACCCAGCCGGTGCGCCCGTTCGGAAGCATCGGCAGGCGCACCCGCACCCAGTACTCGCCGTTCTGGTTGATCTGGCCGCTCAGCGTCTGCACGACGTTCATCGTCCGTTCCGGGGTGTACTGCCGTAGGCGGATCAGCGTCTTCGCGCGGGAGCTCGGGCGGGCCCGCGCCGAGACGTCCGCGTACACCTGCGCGTACCGCGACATCCCGTTGATCCCGCCCAGCGGGAACTCGTCGTGCGGGCCGGCCGGAGTCGCCGGCAGCACGTAGACGATGAAGCTCCGGGGCCGAGCGTATCGGCTCCCCTTCTGAGCGCCGAAGGCGAGTGTGTGCTCTCCGACCTGGGCGGCGGACGGCGTCCACTGGACCTTCGCCTGGCCGGGCGACGCGGCAAAGGAGACGCCGGCCGGCAGGCGCCGGCTCCGGATGACCGACCCGGTCGCCGCTGAGAGCTCGAGCTGGAGCGGCTCGCCTGCCCTGATGGCGTACGCGGTCCCGTCACGAGGCGTAGGTGCCTGCCAGCGCACCGACAGCTCCGGGCCGTGCCCACGGGTCGTGCCCGCCCCCGCGCCGACGACCGCGGTGAGAGCCGCAAGGGTCGCGAGTGCGATCGTCGTCTGCCGCAATGTCTTCGTCATGTGTCGTGTCCGCCCCGGAAGCGCGGCCTGCGGAGCTTGGCTCCGGGCGCCTCTTCCGGGCTCATTGTAGGCCAGCTCGATCAGATCTGGCAGTTCGGGCAGAACCACGTGCCGCGACCGCCCGCACGCGTCTTCTCGATCGGGTGGCCGCAGCGGAAGCAGGGCTCTCCGGCGCGTCCGTAGACGCGAAACTCGGTCTGCATCTCGCCGGCAGCGCCGTCTGCGTTGCGATAGTCGCGGAGGGTCGCGCCCTGACGGGCGATCCCCCGTCTCAGCGCGCGCTTGATTCCGCGCACGAGTGCCTTCAGTTCCGGTTGTGTCAGATCGCACGCCGGCCGAAGCGGATGGAGACGCGCCCACCAGAGCGCCTCGTCTGCGTAGATGTTCCCGACGCCCGCGAAGACGCGCTGGTCGAGGAGGACCGCCTTCAGCGGTGCGCGGCGGCGCGCGAGGCGGTCGGCGAGCGAGCGGGCCGTGAGGGCGTCGCCGAGCGGCTCTGCGCCGACACGCGTTGCGAGGTACGGCTCGAGCTCACCCGGCTCGAGCAGGAGCCACGTGCCGAAGCGCCGGACGTCCCGGTAGGCGACGACGTCCGATCCGTTGTCTAATCTGACGACAGCCCTGCGGTACGGGTCATCGCCCTCGTCCCGCAGGAGGCGCAGGCTCCCCGTCATCCGGAGGTGGATCAGGAGAACCCGACCAGTTTCGAACCGAACAACCAAATACTTGCCCCGCCGCTCGAGGGCGATGACTCGCTCTCCCTCGAGCTCGGCCGCGACCTCGCGCGGGTCATGCGGACGGGTCAGGCGCGGGTCCGAGATCTCGACGCGATCGAACGTTCGACCGACCAGGTGGGGCTCGAGCCCCGACCGGATCGTCTCGACCTCTGGCAGCTCCGGCACGCCGCCAGCGTAGCGACGGGGCTGCTGGGCGCTAGGTCAGCGTCTCGAGCACTATCGGGCGCGACGGTTGCGGCTCGTCGCCGATCTCGATCAGCGCCCCGATCTGCTCGGCAGCCTGCCCTGCGCTCGCCTCGTCCCGCGCATGGATCTCGACAAGCGCTTGGCCCGGCTCGACGGCGTCGCCGCGCTTCGCAAAGCAGCGGACGCCCACGGCGTGGTCGATCGAGTCCTCCTTCGTCCGCCGTCCCGCGCCGAGCTCGAGCGCGACGCGGCCGACTCCGAGCGCGGATACAGAGTCGACGAACCCTGCTCGGTTGGCGGTGACCTCGATCCGAATCGGCGCTTCGGGCAGCACGTCGAGCGAGGGGTCGCCGCCCTGGGCCGCGATCCAGCGTTCGTAGGCCTCGAGTGCCGACCCGTCCTCGATCGCTCGCTCGGCACGTCGCGCGCCCTCGTCGGCGTCGATCTCGAGGTCGGAGAGCGAAACGAGGCGTCCCGCTGCCTGGACCGCGAGCGAGAGGAGGTCCGACGGTGACTCCTCGCCGGCGAGCAGCGCGCGTGCTTCGCGGATCTCGACGGCGTTCCCGATCGCCCAGCCGAGGGGCTGGTGCATGTCGGTCAGGAGCGAGACCACGTGGCGGCCGGCTCCCCGACCGAGCTCGATCATCGACTGGGCGAGCATCCGCGCGTCCTCGAGGGACTTCATGAACGCGCCGTCCCCGACCTTGGCGTCGAGGACGATCGCGTTTGCGCCCGCAGCGATCTTCTTGGACATGATGCTCGCAGCGATCAGCGGGATGCTGTCC
>VAXT01000032.1 GCA_005883245.1 Actinomycetota bacterium
GAGGGCAGGAAGGTGTCCTGCGGCGGGTGGCCGAGCTCCCCGAGCGCGTACCAGTGCTGTCCCCCCGGAGGCAGCGAGAGCGGCCCGCGCGGAGTCACGCCGTGCAGGCGACGCTCCGGGTCGAGCGCGTCGAGCAGCGGGAAGAGGTCGTTCTCGTCGGTGCCGCGCCCGTGGAAGAGGACGAGCGCGCCGTCCGGGTCCCCCGCGGCCGGGCGGGTTCTCGATTCCAGGCTCAGCGGGCGGCCCAGGCCTCGCGCGGGTTCGTGATCGGCGTCAGGACGGGCTCGACCTGCTCGCGGAGATGCTCGAAGTCGGGTGGGAGCGAGAGGCGCTCGCCGAGGGATTCGAGCGGCTCGTCGGTCGTGAAGCCCGGCCCGATGGTCGCGATCTCGAACAGGACCCCGCTCGGCTCGCGGAAGTAGATCGACTTGAAGTAGAAGCGGTCGATCACCGGGGTCGGCCGGCCGCCGCCTTCGATCACGCGCTCGCGCCAGGCCTCGTGTTCCTCCGGGGTCGAGGCCCAGGCGACGTGGTGGACGGTGCCCGCGCCCGGGATGCCTGCCTGGTCGGTCGTGTCGTACAGGTAGAGGCCACCGCGCTGATCGCCGCGGGCTTCGAAGCCGCTCTCGGCGCTCTGGGTGAACTCGAGCGACCCTTCGAGGAACGAGCGGCTCGCCTCCGGATCGCGCGTGAAGGCGCGCACGTGGTCGAAGCCCTGGATGCGGTGCTCGGCGGGAATCTCCGGGCTCTCGGCAGTCAAGGGCTCGTCGCCCGTCTCGGCAACGACCAGCTCGAGGCCGAGACCCTCGGGATCGCTGAAGGTCAGGCGCTGGTCGCCGCGTGAGACCGAGACGCCTTCCCGCTCGAGGCGCTCCGCCCAGAGGTCGAGCGCCTCTTCGGAACCGACGCGGAAGGCGACCTGGTGCACCATCCCGGCTCCTGCACGTCCCCGCTGCGCGCCCGGGTACTCGAAGAACGTGATGTCCGCGCCCGCGGAACCGCGCTCGTCCGCGTAGAAGAGGTGGTAGACGGTCGGGTCGTCCTGGTTGACGGTCTTCTTGACCAGGCGTAGGCCGAGGACGCGCACATAGAAGTCGACGTTGCCCGGCGCGTCGCCGGTGATCGCAGTGACGTGGTGGATTCCCTCGAGGCGCATGACGGCTCCCTGGTCGCTTTCGGTCCAGAGAACCTACCGTCCGTCAGCCGGGCTACGCGGCCGGCTGGTGGTGCGACGTGCATAGTCTTCTCCGGTGGCCACCGCTCGCTCGAAGCATCTGGTCCTCATCCTTGCCCGTGAGCTCGCGTCGAACCTCGCCACGCCGACGCTGATCGCGGATGCGGAGGGCACGCTCGTCTTCTTCAACGATGCGGCGGAGGAGATCGTCGGGCGAGGGTTCTCCGAGATCGGGGAGATGCCGATGGACGAATTCTCGGCGAGCTTCACGCCCCGCACCCGGAACCACGCACCCCTGGCCGATGAGCGTCGGCCGACCCGGATCGCGCTCGAGGAACGGCGCGCCGCACACGAGCAGCTGTGGGTCCTGAGCCGGGACGGCGTCGACCGGCAGGTTGCGATCACCGCGTTCCCGCTCTTCGCCGAGGCGGACGAGTTCGTCGGGATCGTCGGAATCTTCTGGCGGGAGTAGGTTTGGAGACGGCATGCGCGTGAGGATCTGGGGTTGCCGCGGCTCTGTGCCCACGCCCGGGCCGCAGACCGTGCGCTGTGGCGGGAACACGTCGTGCATCGAGATCTCGCTGGACGACGGCACCGTGTTCGTGCTCGACGCGGGAACGGGGATCCGGGAGCTCGGGAACCAGCTGGCGGAGAACGGCGTCAAGCACGTGCACCTCATGCTCACGCACCTGCACCTCGACCACCTCGAAGGCCTCCGGTTCTTCGCCCCGCTCTTCGACCCCGAGTCGACGATCGACCTCTGGGGGCCGCGCTCGCCGGTCGTGACGCTCAAGGAGCGGATCCGGCGCTCGTTCTCACCACCGCTCTTCCCAATCGATCTCATGGACACTCCGGGCCGGGTGAACTTCCACGAGCTTCCGAAGACGCAGTGGCGGATCGGCGAGGCCAGGCTCATCGCGAGCCTGATCGTCCATCCCGGTCCCACGGTCGGCTACCGGATCGAGGCCGATGGCTCGAGCGTCGCGTACATCCCCGACCACGAGCCGGCTCTGACCGGCGACTTCGCCCGGCGGTCGCGCGACTGGATCTCGGGCGGCTCGATCGCCGAGGACGTCGATCTGCTCCTCCACGACGCCCAGTACTTCGAGGAGGAGTACGACGGGCGTCTCGGCTGGGGTCACTCGAGCGTCGACAGCGCGATGGCGTACGCGGACGCGGTCGGGGCCCGGCGGGTCGTGCTCTTCCACCACGACCCGACCCATTCGGACGAGACCATGGAGCGGCTCGAGGCGGAGGCGCGCTCGCTCGGCTCGAACACGCACGATCCGCCCATCGTCGCCCGCGAAGGGATGGTGCTCGAGCTTCCGAGCCGCTGAGCGCTCTAGCGGACGCGCCGCGCAGCGTCGAGCGCGCTGCCGTACCCGGATCCGGCGAGCCTGACGACCTGCACGCGCTCTCCCGTGTGTGGAGCGTGGACCATCCGGCCATGGCCGATGTACAGCCCGACGTGGCCGTTCCCGTAGAAGAAGAGGAGGTCGCCGGGCCTGAGCCGCGACATGCGAACGGGACGGCCCTCGCCCGCGAGCGCGTACGAGCTGTGCGGGAGCGCGACCCCAACCCGTCCGTACGCCCAGTACACGAGCCCCGAGCAGTCGAAGCCGGCGTACGGTGACGTCCCTCCCCAGCGGTAGGGCACGCCGACCGCCCTGAGCGCAATCCTCGCCGCGCGGTCGCCGAGTGTCCGCTTCCTGTGCTGGACGTGTCTCCGCGGGTGGCGTTTCTCGATCGTCGGGCGCAGCGGGACGGGCCTCCGGGCGTGAGCGCTCGTGCCGGCATCGACGGAGCCCGGGGTCGCGGTCACACACGCGAACGCGCTCACGGCGAACGCGAGCGCGAGCAGACGGCTGCGGAAGGGGTTCGGCATTCGGCGAGCGGGTCGTCGGGCTGCGGAAAGAGACGTGGGCGGCGCAGCCCTGGCCTGTTCGTGACCGACGGACCCTAGACAGGAGCGCTCGTCTGGCCTCCCTCGGAAGGGGGGTTCGACACAACGTGGTCGGTGCGCACCTCCTCGCCGAGCGCCTCGGGCCGGACACGGGTGATCGTGACGCTCGCGGTCGACTCCGGGTTCACGTACCTGAGCGACAGCCCATTCGCCGATCTCGCCTGACGGAGGCCTCCTGAGTCGTATAACGTCGCCGCACAACGCGACTGCAGGAGGGCTCAATTGCTTGCTTCGGACTATCCGTTCCTCGACGTCCTGTGGACGATGTTCATCTTCTTCCTCTGGATCGTCTGGTTCTGGCTCCTCTTCACGGTCTTCGTCGACGTCTTCCGCCGGCACGACATCAAGGGAGGAAAGAAGACGCTCTGGCTGATCTTCGTGATCATCCTGCCGTTCCTGGGCGTCTTCATCTACATCATCACGCAGAACGACGGCATGACCCAGCGCAATCTCGACCGCGCCAAGGCTCAGCAGGCGCAGTTCGACAAGTACGTCCGTGAGAGCGCGGGCGGCGGCGCAGCCACCGAGATCGCCAATGCCAAGCAGCTGCTCGACCAGGGCGCGATCTCGCAGGCCGAGTTCGACGCCATCAAGCAGAAGGCGCTGAGCTCCTGAGGCCCGGCGTCAGCTGACGTAATCACGACCCAGAGCACGATGTCCAGGAGGGCGAGCGGCTCCATGCTCGTCCTCCTGACCCTGGCCGCCGGCTCGGGGATGAACCGGGGATGACGGCCGCGGCACAACGCATCCAGATCCAGCCCGGACGCGTAGAGTCCTAACGCGATGTGCCGCTGGCTCGCCTATTCGGGGTCGCCGATCAAGCTCGAGGAGCTGCTCCTCAAGCGCGACCACTCGTTGATCGACCAGAGCCTGCACTCGAGGATGGGCGCGACGACGACGAACGGCGACGGCTTCGGCGTCGGCTGGTACGGCGAGGACGAGACGCCACGGGTTTACCGCAGCACCCATCCCGCGTGGAACGACCGCAACCTGAAGGAGCTTGCGTCCGGGATCTCGTCGCCGCTCTTCTTCGCGCACATCCGCGCCTCCACAGGCTCGGCGATCCAGGAGACGAACACGCACCCGTTCCGTTACGGGAACTGGCTCTGGATGCACAACGGGCTGATCCGCGAGTTCCCAAAGGTGCATCGCGAGCTCGTGAACAAGATCGACGACTCGCTCTTCAACTCGATCGAGGGGACGACCGACTCGGAGACGATGTTCTACCTCGCGCTCACGTTCGGCCTCGAAAGCGACCCGGTGGGGGCGGTGGAGCAGATGGTCGGCGTCGTCGAGGAGACCGGGCAGCGGCACGAGATCGAGCACCCGCTCCAGATGACGATCGCGACCACGGACGGCACTTCGATCTGGGCGTTCCGCTACTCGAGCGAGGGCGACTCGCGGTCGCTCTGGTTCAGCACGCGGATGGACGAGCTGAAGCTGCTCTACCCGGCCATTCACGAGCTCGAGAACCTCTCCGACGAGACGAGGGTGGTCGTCTCGGAGCCGCTCGGAGACCTACCCGGTGTCTGGAACGAGGCGCCGGAGTCGCACTACGGGATCGTGCAGCCGGGCACCGACAAGCTCGGCCCGTTCATGCCCCGGCGCCCGTAGCCGGCTCGTTCGCGAGCAGCTGCCGGCACTGCTCCGCGTTGAGGATGTTTCCCTTCTCCTGGTGCAGCGCAACCGCCTGCGTGAGAGCCTCTGACGCGTCGTCGGCATCGCCGGCCGCCCGCATGACCTCCGCGAGGTGGACGAGTACCTCGGCCTCCGAGGTGATGTTGTCGCTCCGGGCGATCGAATTCGCGGCTTCACGGGCCAACTCGACGGCGTCGTCGATCCGTCCGAGGCGCGCCAGGGCGCGCGCGCGATTGCTTTTCCAGAGCGGAGCGTCGACGCCGATCTCGAATTGCGGCCAGGAGCTCCCGTTCCGCAGCCGCCGGGTCTCCGGCGAGCTGCTCCATCTGGGCGCCCGCCCAGTGTGCCTCCGAGAGGCCGTAGCGGATTCCCAGCTCGCGGCAGATCGCCTTCGAGCGCTCCAGCTTGTCACGAGCTTCGTCGAACCGTCCGAGACGCGAATCGAGGTACGGGCCGCCCAGAAGCGCGTCGGCCTCGATCGCTGCAAGGCCGTGCTCGCGGCCCCAGGCGAGCTCGTCGTCGAGGAACTCGAGCACCTCGGTGACCGGGGTGCGCCCGAAGAGCATGGATCCGCCAACTTCGTTCCAGGCCTCGATCTGCCGCCGGATGTCGCCGGACTCGATCGCGTGCTTGCGTGCCTCGAGCAGGGCCCGGAGCTGCGCCCCCCGGTCCAGCGCGGCGAGCTCGGCGATCCCCATCAGCTGCCAGGCGTCCGCGAGGTGCACGGAGTCGCCTGCGGCCTCGAAGACGTCAATCGCCCGTTGCGCGACGTCTCGCAGTACATCAGGCGACGACCGCTCCTGCATGTAGGTCACCCGGGCCAGCTCGATTTCCGCGTGCAGCTCCGCGTGCTCGTCTCCGTTGCGACGGGCGTCTGCGACCGCCTCGGTGAGAACCGCCGCCGCACCGTCGACGGCGCCGCTATCGCGAAGCGCGCGTCCCAGGTCGGGAAGCAGCGCCGCATGCTGCCGGGCGTCGACCTCGAGCAGGCGGCCGGCGCGCTCGAGGAGCGAGACGGCTGTGCCGGCCTCGAAGCGATCGAGCGCTCGACCCCCGGCACGCGCGAGCAGCCGGCCTCCCCGGCGGGCCTCCTCTTCTCCTGCGGCGTCCATCCGGCCGAGCTCGACCCGGTACTCGTACGCCTGTTCCAGGTGGTAGCCGATGATCTCGTCGGCCGAGCCGAATTCGTCGGCATGACCTTCGAGCCACGAGGCGAGCCGCGCGTGGAGCTCGGCTCGCAGCTCCTTCGAAACGGACGAGTACGCGACGTCGCGGATCAGCACATGGTTGAAGCGAAAGCCGTCGTCGCCGGCGAACAAGGAGCGGTCGGGGCGGATGAACTCCTTTCGCGCCAGCGCGAGCAGGATCGATCCGAGACCGGACGCCTCATCCGCTGGGACGAGGTCGGCGACGGAGCCGCGATGGAACAG
>VAXT01000033.1:0-3172 GCA_005883245.1 Actinomycetota bacterium
GGTGCCGCACGCGATCTCCGTCGAGGTCGAGGAGGTGAACGAGAAGGTGGTGCGCGCGAACCTCTACGTCGAGACCGAGTCCCAGAAGCAGATCGTCGTCGGGAAGCGCGGGTCGGTCGTGAAGGAGATCGGCGTGCGCGCCCGGCCGGAGATCGAGCACCTGCTCGGGCACGCGGTCTTCCTCGAGCTGCAGGTGAAGGTCAAGCCGAAATGGCGCCGCGACGAGCGGCTGCTCGAACGCCTCGGCATCTGATGGCGATTGAGCTCGTCTACGAGACGCATTCGACGACGGTCGACAACGAAGCGGGCATTGCCACCGGCTGGCGCGAAGGTCGGTTGTCGGAGGCGGGACGCGCACAGGCGAGGGCGCTCGGTGAGCGTCGGCACGACGATGGTCTTGCAGCGGTCTTCACGTCCGACCTCGGTCGTGCGGTCGAGACGGCGCAGATCGCGTTCGCGGGCTCGGACCTTCGGGTTCGCCGCGACTGGAGGCTCCGCGAATGCAACTACGGAGACCTGAATGGGAGCCCGGTCGCCGAGGTCGACGCAGTCAAGCCCACGTGCATCGACGAGCCGTTCCCAAACGGCGAGAGCTACCGTCAGGTCGTCGAGCGCACGCGGAGCTTTCTGAACGAGCTCTTCCCCGAGCTCGACGGCTCGCGCGTCCTGCTGATTGCGCATTCGGCGAACCGTTGGGCGCTCCAGCATCTGCTGCTCGGAGCCTCGCTCGACGGTTTGATCGGGGCGCCGTTCGAGTGGCAGGAAGGCTGGGAGTACGCGCTGCCCGGTCAGCTGCCGGCGCAGGGCTAGACTCCTCGTATGGCCAAGGCGCCCGTGCTGGCAACAGGATTCGAGCTTCCGCTCGAGCCGCGGCTGCCCCGGATCGGCTCGGTGGACGCGGTCGCGCTCGAGGAGCGTGCCGGGACGCTCGCGAAGCGGTCGATCAAGCGCGAGGCGAAGCTGTTCGCGCTCGATCTGGCGGTGCGGATGATGGATCTGACGACGCTCGAGGGTGCGGACACGCCCGGCAAGGTGGCCGCGCTCACGTCGAAGGGCATCCGGCCGGATCCGTCGGACGCGACCGTGCCGTCGGTGGCCGCGATCTGCATCTACCCGAACCTCGTGCCGACCGCGGTCGAGCGCACGCGCGGGACGAGTGTCAAGGTCGCGTCGGTGGCGACCGCGTTCCCGTCCGGCCAGGCGCCGACGAACGTGAAGGTGGCGGAGGTGCGCGAGGTCGTCGACATGGGCGCGGACGAGGTGGACATGGTCATCGACCGGGGCGCCTTCCTCTCCGGGCGGTACGCAAAGGTTTACGACGAGATCGTCCAGGTGAAGGAGGCCGCCGGCGACGCGCACGTGAAGGTGATCCTCGAGACAGGCGAGCTCGGGACCTACGACAACGTGCGGCGCGCGAGCCTGCTTGCGATCGCGGGCGGGGCGGACTTCATCAAGACGTCGACGGGCAAGCTTCCGTCCGCCGCGACGCTGCCCGTGACGCTCGTCATGCTGGAAGCGATCCGCGACGTGTACGAGGAGACGGGCCGGCGGGTCGGGATGAAGCCCGCGGGCGGGATTCGGCACGCAAAGCAGGCCGTGCAGTACCTCGTCCAGCTGCACGAGACACTCGGGCCCGAGTGGCTGACGCCCGACCTGTATCGCCTGGGCGCGTCGTCGCTGTTGAATGACGTTCTGATGCAGATCCGAAAGGAGAAGACGGGCCGCTACCAGAGCCCGGACTACTTCACCGTCGACTGAGCCGAGAAGTGAGGGCCGAAGCCTTTGAGGCTCCGGCCCTTCTCCTTCTTCTACTTTCCTCCGTCTTCTAGCAGCTCACTAGATCGGGTTAAGGCCGCTGATCGTGATGTAGGCCGACCCGAAGCCCTCGAACGTGAGCGTGTAGCTGAAGCTGTTGAGCACCAGAGTCCCCGGCGCGATCGAGGGTGTCCAGTTCGGGTTCGGACAGACCTGCGGTGCGCTGAATGGGCTTGTCGAATCCGGCGAGATTGCCGCCGTGGTTGGTGCAGTTGATCGTCGCCGAGTAGTTGGCAGTCAGACTCACGGTCGCGTTCGTGTGCCCGACGCCTCCGAGCACGTACCCGGTGCAGTCGATCGAGCGGTCTGTATTGACCGTGCACGAGGGCGAGCCCGACACAAGGTGCGAGCTGCCGGGGGCATTCGCTGGGTTGAAGCTCCCGGGATCCGGGCCGTATGTCCCCGGCGAGACGGCTGCGAGGGCGACCCCGGCCGACACAGCCATCAGCAACGTCAACAACGCCGTGATGATTCCTAGTCGTTTCATGTTCCTTGTTCTGCCTCACTTTCCAGTCGACTAGTAGGACTTCGTCTGAAGACCTCTTCACGGGAAAGGCGGACGATGCGCGAGCTTGCTCGCGGTTCTCCTCCGCTTTCCCAGGACGCTGCGTAAACTCAGGAGTGCTGATCACCTCCTTTCGTGTCCGCACGGCGGGAGGCTTGGTCGGTGGTGCTCCGCCAAAGCCGGATGCGATCGGACCGTCCAACTCCGGCTGTTAGGTTCGAGTAGAAACCGGAAGAAGGGGCGCGATTCTGACCCCCGGTACGATTGGGGAAGGCCGCGGCCTACCGCGGACGAGCGGCATGAGTGAGCTGGAACGAAAGCGGGATCGTGCGCCCGTGCCATCGTCATGGGAATACGCGACTGCGCCCGAAGCCCGCGACATCGTCCAGATCCGCGACCGATACGGGCACTTCATCGGCGGTGAATGGACCGACCCCGCGGAGACGTATTCGACGATCGCTCCCTCCAGCGAGGAAACGCTTGCCGAAGTCGGTCAGGCGACCTCGGAAGAAGTCGGGCTCGCGGTCGAAGCCGCACGCGACGCGTTCACCAACGGATGGTCGGATGTCTCGCCGTCGGAGCGCGCCAAGTACCTCTTCCGGATCGCGCGCATCCTCCAGGAGCGCTCGCGCGAGTTCGCGGTGCTCGAGTCGCTGAACGGCGGCAAGCCGATCCGCGAGTCGCGCGACGTCGATCTCCCGCTCTCGGCCGCGCACTTCTTCTACTACGCCGGCTGGGCGGACAAGCTCGAGTACGCGTTCCCGAACCGGAAGCCGCGCCCGATCGGCGTCGCCGGCCAGATCGTCCCCTGGAACTTCCCACTGCTGATGCTGTCGTGGAAGATCGCGCCCG
>VAXT01000033.1:3186-8483 GCA_005883245.1 Actinomycetota bacterium
GCCGAGCTCCCGCCGGGAGTCGTCAACATCGTCACCGGCGACGGCCGCACCGGAGCGGCCCTCGTCGAGCACCCGGACGTGGACAAGATCGCGTTCACCGGCTCGACCGAGGTCGGCAAGTCGATCCAGCGCCGGCTCGCGGGCACCGGCAAGCACCTCACGCTCGAGCTCGGCGGCAAGGCGGCCAACGTGATCTTCGACGACGCCGCGCTCGACCAGGCGGTCGAGGGCATCGTCAACGGCATCTACTTCAACCAGGGCCACGTCTGCTGCGCCGGCTCGCGGCTGCTCGTCCAGGAGTCGATCTACGAGCCGCTGATCGGCAAGCTCAAGCGCCGCCTGGCCACGCTCCGCGTTGGCGACCCGCTGGACAAGAACACCGACGTCGGCGCGATCAACTCGAAGCAGCAGCTGGACAAGATCAAGGAGCTCGTCGCCGCGGGCGAGGAGGAAGGCGCGGAGATCTACCAGCCGCCGTGCCGCCTCCCGGAGAAGGGTTACTGGTTCGCGCCGACCGTCTTCACGAACGTGGCCCAGAGCTACCGCATCGCGCAGGAGGAGATCTTCGGCCCCGTGCTGTCGGTGCTCACGTTCCGGACGCCCGACGAGGCCGTGGAGAAGGCGAACAACACGCCGTACGGCCTCTCGGCGGGAGTCTGGACAGAGAAGGGCTCGCGCATCCTCGCGATGGCGCAGCAGCTCCGGGCGGGCGTGATCTGGGCGAACACGTACAACCGCTTCGACCCGGCGTCGCCCTTCGGCGGCTACAAGGAGTCCGGCTTCGGCCGCGAAGGCGGGCGCCACGGGCTTGAGCCGTATCTGGAGTTCGAGTGACGGAGGCGGAGAACAAGGCGCTCATCAGGCGCTTCTACGAAGAGGTCTGGCAGCGAGGCAATCTCGCCGTTCCAGACGAGGTGTTCGCCGACAGGTACGAGCGTCACGACCTCCGTGCGGGCGAGCCCACTCCCGGGCCCGAAGGGCAAAAGGAGATCGCCGGCGCGTTTCGGGCCGCGTTCCCGGACCTCTCGTGGGAGATCGACTTCATCCTCGGCGATGGAGAGTTCGTCGTCGGCCGCTGGACCGCCAGTGGGACCCACCGCGGTGCGTGGGCTGGTCTCGAAGCGACAGGTAAGTCGATGCGCTTCTCGGGCATCAACGTCTTCCGGGTCTCGGATGGGAAGGTCGTCGAGATCTGGAATCATCGCGACGACCTCGGGCTCATGCAGCAGCTCGGAGCTCCGGTCTATGCGGGTGCCGCCGAATGAGCCGCCTTCCGATCAAGAAGACGTACAAGCTCTACATCGGAGGCGAGTTCCCGCGCTCCGAGTCGGGACGAACCTACGAGGCCGAGGGCGCGAACGTCGCTCGCGGCTCCCGCAAGGACCTCCGCGACGCCGTCCGGGCCGCCCGTGCAGCGTTCTCCAAGTGGTCGTCGATGACCGCCTACAACCGGGGCCAGGTCGTCTACCGGATCGCCGAGATGCTCGAATCTCGACGCGCCGAGTTCGCGGAGCTCAGCTCCGGCGCCGACGAGGTCGACCGCTCGATCGATCGCCTCGTCTGGTACGCCGGCTGGGCGGACAAGCTCGCGCAGGTGCTCGGCTCCTCGAACCCGGTCGCGGGCCCGTACTTCAACTTCACGGTGCCCGAGCCGACAGGCGTCGTCGGGATCCTCGCGCCCGACGAGCCGCCCCTGCTCGGGCTCGTCACCCGTGTCGCGCCCGTGATCGTCGGTGGCAACACGACCGTGATCGTCGCGTCGGCGACGCACCCGCTGGCGGCGGTCGAGTTGGCCGAGGTGCTCGCGACTTCCGATGTCCCCGGCGGCGTCGTCAACCTGCTCACCGGACGCCGCGAAGAGCTCGCGCCCTGGCTCGCCGGGCACATGGACGTGAACGCGCTCGACCTAGCCGGCGCCGACGGGGTCGAGGAGCTCGAACGTCTGGCGGCCGAGAACGTGAAGCGTGTCGTCCGGGGCGCAGCGGACGATCAGAGCCCGTGGGAGATCGCGTGCTTCCTCGAGCTGAAGACGGTCTGGCACCCGATCGGCGTCTAGTTAGAGTGCCCATCCGATGACCGGCCAGCGCCGCTTGAGCCAGGCGATCTCCGAGGGCGACGGGATCTCCCTGATCGCGCCCGCGGTCGACGCAAACGCTGCTTCAGCCGCCGAGCGCGGCGGAGCCGAGGGCGTCGTCGTCCAGGCCAACCTTCCTGGAGTTCGCGACGCGACGGGGTTGCCGATCCTCTGGCGCCTAGACGCGCAGCCGGCGGAGGCGCTCGGCGCAGGCGCGGATGCCTTGCTGCTCCCGGCCGCTGCGCTGGAGGAGGACGCCGAGCACGTGGAACGCCGTTGGCGTGAGGCGCACGACATCGGCCTCGAGTGCGTCGTCGAAGTGCGTGACGCGGATGAGCTGGAGCTCGCGCTCGAGCGTCTCGACCCGGAGATCTTTCTCCTCGCGCCGGAGGAGGCGAGCGACGCCGACGACCCGCTCGAGAGCGTGCTCGACCTGCTCCCCGACATCCCGGCCGGCAAGCTCGCGATCGCCGACGTCGAGGTCACGACCCCCGACGAGATCGCCGAGCTGGAGCGCGCCGGCGTGGACGCCGTGATCGTCGCCTCGCACAACCTCGCAGGCCTGGTTCGTGCGGCCCCGCCCGAGGTCTGACGCACTCGTCCTCCGACTCCGCGAAATCCCGCTCTGCGAACTCCGGGCAGAAGACCGCGACCTCCCCGAGGGTCGATGAAGTCACGGGTCTCGCGATTCCCGGCTATAACGTGCTCCTGATGCTTCGACCGGCGGGAGCAGGGGTTTTGGCAGCGTTGGCGCTCTTCGCCTCGGGCTGCTCCGGGGACGAGAGCAGGCCGGCGGCTGCCGCGCAGACGACGCCCACCACGTGCCCGCAGACCTGGAAGGCCGGCTGGCAGCGGCTGGCGAACCGCCTCCACACGACCGTCTACTGCCCGACGTGGATGCCGAGCCCGCTCGACGCGAAGATGGGCGGCCAGTGGGACAACGGCGTCTCGGTCGAGAAGGACAAGAGCTACCTCGTCAGCTTCCTCTGGCACGAGCCGCCGAGCCAGGACGTCCATGTGAACTTCCGCGGGTACCCGGGGCGCACCAAGATCCCGCGCTGCGAGGACGTCGAGGTCGTCGGGGGCAAGGTGCGCAGGACTACGATGCCATGCTTCAGCGACCCGCACGGGACGCGTCGCCTCGGCGACATCACAGCGACGATGTACACGGTCAACCGTGGAGTCGACCAGTGGCACATCCTCTATGCCTGGCACGACCACGGGAGCCTGTACGCAGTCAGCGAGCACGTGATCAAGCCGCTCACCTACCGCAGGGTCGTGAGCAACCTCGACCGCCTGGTCCGCGGGCTCGTCCGCGTCAAGCCGACCACCTAGTGCCCCATCCGGCAATACATGCCGGCTTCTGGCCCGCGATCACGCGGCGCCAGAGTCCACCCTCGCCCTTACCAAGGCTGCAAGCCTTGGCCGCGGTCGAGTGCGGTCTCTGGCTTGGTGCTCGCGACTCAGAAACTCGGCGGCATTACCGGACGGGGCACTAGCGATGAAGCTCACCCGGAAGGAGCTGCTCGTCGGGGGAGCCGCGGGCGCCGCCCTCGGCGCCGCCGGGATCTACGAGCTCGTGGACAAGCTCGCCGACTCGCCGCCGGGCCACTTCGGCGAGGGCCGCGACCCCGAGCAGCACCTGCTCGACGGGATGCGCATCGAGAAGCAGGAAGGCGTCGAGGTCGTCGTTCCCGTTCGCCACCACCAGCTCGTCACGGCCAGGGTCGTCGCGCCACCGGACCAGCTCCGCGACGCACGCGCTGACCTCGCCGCCGTGCTGACCAAGCTCGACGCCGACTATCCGGGGACGCCGGAGGGGCTCGCGATCACGGTCGCCTGGGGCCTGCCGTACTTCCAGACCTACGTCGCGGACGCCGCCGAGGTGCACCTTCCGTTCGACCGCCGGGCGAAGAAGCGTGCGCTGATCGACGCGATCCGCTTTCCGAGCGACCCGGACGACACGCTGCTCGAGGACAACGACGCCGCTTTCCTGTTCCGCAGCGACAACGAGGAGCACATCCGCACGGCCGCGACGGAGATCTTCGACCGCATGAAGGGCGTGCTCGAGCCGACGAGCATCCGCAAGGGCTTCGCAGGACAGATGGACGGTGGAAAGGGGTTCCCGAAGGAGATGGCGACCGCCGCGGGTGTGCCCGGGGCGGACTTGATCCCGGATGGCTCCGAGCTCTTCCTCGGCTTTACGTCGACCCAGCGAAACACGCTCGGGCCGCCGCGGATCGTCAACTTCGAGACGCTCGGGCTCGTCGACCTAGGGCCGCGCTCGTACTTCCACGGCGGCACGCACATGCACCTCTCGCACATCTTCGAGGACCTCGAGGCGTGGTACCTGAACCAGGATTTCAGGGATCGCGTCAACACTGCGTTCCGGCCGCGGCTGCCAGTGCGGCCGGGGGCCCAGACGGTGCCGCAACCGCCGAGCCGCGCCTCGTCGGAGAGCGACGTGCGCCGCGACTACCACCGCTTCGGAGCCATCGGGCACAGCTCGTCGCTCCAGCCGGCCTCGCGGCTGCAGCAGGACGTGAGGGGCTCGGACGGGACGCTCTACCGGAAGGGCACGGCGATTCCGCAGCGAGCCGACTTCAACACGCTCGACAACCCGTTCTTCTGGAGCGCGGACCCGAAGCGCGACCGGATGGGTGAGGACCCGGCCGCGGGGCTGCACTTCGTCGTCTTCAATCCGACGAGCGACGACTTCCACCGCAACCGGCTCGCGATGGACGGCGTGCTGCCGGGTGGAGAGAAGCTCCAGTTCGCCCCTCGGGCGGCTGGGCAGGGCTTCAACTCGATCCTGCGGACGACGCACCGGCAGAACTTCCTCGTTCCGCCGAGGCGGCACCGGTCGTTCCCGCTAGTCGAGTTAACGTGAGTGGACACAGACGCGGGCCCCTTCGCTTCGCTCGGGGCGGCGTTAGCCGAAGAAGGCTTTGGCCACTGCGTACCAGTCCTCCGGCACCGTCTTCAGCTCCGCCGTCGCCTCGGCGAGCGAGACGTCGACGATCTCGTCTCCGTGCAGCGCGGCCATGCGCCCGAACCGGCCTTCGGCGACCAGGTCGGCGGCCTTCAGCCCGTAGCGGGTCGCAAGCACGCGGTCTCGCGGGGTCGGACTGCCTCCGCGCTGGACGTGGCCGAGCACAGTGACCCGGGTCTCGTACCCGGTGCGCTCCTCGATCTCGGCGCCCAGGGCATGGCCGACTCCGCC
>VAXT01000157.1 GCA_005883245.1 Actinomycetota bacterium
CGCTAGGGGGATGCTCCGGCCCCAGGCACGCACGAGCGCTTGCGGCTGGTGGAACCAGATCGTGACCGAGGGCTCGAGGCGCCGGATGAGCCGAGCCGCGGCCCGGGTCTCCGGCTCCGAGAATGGCCGCCGGCCTGGGTACTGCGCGTCCCAAGGGCGACCTCCGGCTCTCCACTCGGACGGGAAGTTGCGATTGAGGTCGACACCGTGGGCGTTCTGGCGCCTGCGGGTCGCAAAGCCATCCGGATTCAGGTTCGGGACGAGCCAGAGGTCGATCGCCGGCGACGAGCGCGCGAGGATGCTCGTGACGGCGGTCCCCGCACACTCGTTGCCGTGGATGCAGCCGACCACGAGCGCCTTGCTCGGGCTTCCCCGGTCGCCGGCCCTGAGCGCGTAGATGGGACGGCCCTGCACCGAGCGGCCGATCCGGACACGGCGCTTCGGGTCCGGGCCGATGCGGACGTGCATGTGATCGTCGTGATAGATCAGGCGCTGCACGATCCGGCGCGGGCCGCGAAGGCCGACGTGCGGCCCGACGAAGACCTTGATCGCGCCCGTCGCCACGAACCGGTCAACGAGGTCCTGCGAGTGCGCGTGCTCGACCTCGGCCGGGCGAGCCGCCCTCAGCTCCTGCCCGTCGCGCCGCGGGTAGTAGACGTCGACGTCGCGCCCATTCTGGTGCGACGCGTGGCCGCGCCCGCCGAAGCGCTCGTCGAACACCCCGCCGTGCGGCCGGGAGAGGTCACCGATCCCCACGCGGGCGGCCTCGGGGTGGGCCGCCGCGTACTCGTCGAGCACGCGCAGGAGCATGCGTAACAGGCGGTCGCTTCCCCAACGGCGCCACCAGCGGTCCGGCGAGCGCTTCTGGACCGGATCCCACGTGAAGAAGTGCTCGCCCTCGGGCGGCAGCTCGACGCCTCGGACGAGCCGCCCGTCCCAGGGAACGCCGACGGAGCGCGACTGACGCCAGTGAATGGGCTCCTGCGAGCCAGCCGACGTCGAGACCGCGGCCGCTCCGACTGCCACGGCCACCAGGATCAGGGCGACGCGGGGCAGCACCAGCTGACGCTCTTGGGGAATGCGGTGTCGAGCGGCGCCTCGCTGGAGCCGCCGAACTGCTCGACGATGTTCGACACCGACTCCACCTTGGCCGACGACGTCAGCCGCAGGAAGAGCCACTGGTTCGCGTTGATCCAGCCGACCAGCAGCCAGTCGCCGTTCTGCGAGATCGCGAGCGTCCCGAAGTCGCCCGGCGCGGAGTAGAGGAAGCGCGGCTCACCGGGGCTCGTCTCGGCCTGGAAGAGCACGAGGTCGCTGCGCTGGGTCGCGGGCGAGTAGCGGATGACGATGAACCGGTGGCTCTTGCGGACGAAGACCACGCCCGAGGGCCCGACCGGCATCCCGATCGCCCAGAGCTTGTTCCCGTTCGAGTCGAACACGCGCAGCGACCGCTCGCCGAGCGCCAGCAGCCGCCGGCCGTCGTCCGACCAGACGAGCTGCATCGGCGGGTCGCCCGGAGCGCTCAGCCAGATCGTCTTGGTCGTGTCCACGTCGGCGAGCTCGATTCGCCCGTCGATCGTGGAGAAGGCGACCTGCCGCGTGACGGCGGGCCTCCACGCCGGCGCGACCGGCCCGACGACGTCCCGCAGCGGAGCGTCCCCGGTCCCGTCGCCGGCGACGACGCGCAGCTGCCGGCCGTTCAGGTACGCGATCCGGCAGCACTCGCTCGGCGGCTCGAGCGACCACCGTGCGCCGTGCAGCAGCTTCGAACGCGCCAGCGCCCACTTGAGCGTCCCGTCCGGCGTCAGCGCGGCGAGGCGATGCGCCTTCGTGACCGCGACGTGCTCCGCGTTCGGGGACCAGGCGCCTTCCCACCAGGGCCCGAGCGGTCGCATCGAACCGTCGGGATGAACGATCCACGGGCCCTTGCTCGAGTTGACGAGGAGCGAGCCGCCCGCGGGCAGAGCGGTCAGGGCGGGCTTCGGCTTCGGGGTGTTCTTGTCCGGGGTGACCGCGTCCCGCACGCTGCCGACGAGCGCGCGCCCCGGAGGCGAGAGGAACGCGGCCAGGAGCACAAGCAGACCCAGGGCGACCAGGAGCAGCGGCCGCCTGTTCCGCTTCTGCCACGCGACCGGCTCGCGGGTGTCGAACGACGCGCGCACGAGCGCCCACGCCCGCCGCTGCGCCTCGATCTCGTCCGGCGCGTGGATCCGCTGGAGCGAGCGCTTGACCTCCTCGCTCATCGCCGCTCCCTGTCCACGATCGCCTCGAGCCGGTCGAGCCCGCGACGCAGGCGCGAGTTGACGGTTCCGCGCGGCAGGTCGAGCAGGTCGGCGATCTCGCCGGGCGTGTACTCGAGCAGATAGCGCAGGACGATCACAGCGCGCTGATCGGGCGGGAGCGACGCGAGCCCCGCCCCGACGCCCTCCGAGAACGTGCCGAGGTCGCCGGTGTCGAAGTCCTCGGAGCCGGGAACCTCGGACAGTTCCCGACGCAGGGCCCGGGCGCGCGACCAGTCGATCGCCCGGTTGACGACGATCCGATGCAGCCACGGCCCGAACGGACGGCGCCGGTCGAAGCGGTCGAGGTTCCGCAAGGCGGAGAGGAACGCCTCCTGCGCGATGTCCTCCGCTGCCGCCGCATCCTGGACGACGAGGAAGGCGGCCCGGTGGGCCCGGGGCCAGTGCTCGCGAAACAGCGCCTCGAGATCCGAGACAGATCCCGCTCGAGCGCCCCGTATCCAGGAACGCTCCTGCCGGCCGGGGCCCACCATGGCGCGCTGACTATACGAGTGTCATCGGGCACGAGGTCCATACGCGGGCGAGGGGCGCAGAGGTCCGAGGGACCTTTCGCGGCGCCGCAGGCGTAAAGAGGGCATGAGACGCCTTCTCCCATTCCTCGTCCTCGCAGTGATCCCGTTTCCCGCGACCGCGCTGGCTGACGGCTGCCCTCCCGCGTCGTGCGGCATCGCATCGACCGCACCGCCGGGGTCGAGCATCGTGTTCGTCCGGACTGGTGGTCAGCAGGGCCCGCTCCAGGCCTACGACGTGTCCAGCGGCGCGCGCCGGTTCTCGCTTCCGGCTGGAGTGCTCTCGGCGGACGGTTCGACGTTCGTCTCGTCGGCTGCGCCGCAACTGACGCGCACGACCCTCGTGCGCTATGACGCGCGCACCGGGAAGATCGTCCGCGGCTGGTCGCTCCGCGGCCGTTGGAACGCTGTCGCCATCACTGCCAGCGGCCGCCACCATGCGCTCGTGCGTTACGGGCGCCGCGAAGTCTCTCTGCGCGTGGCTGGGCGTCGGGCTGTTCTGCCCGCCTCGTTCAACGTCGAGGGCCTCTCGCCCGACGGAAGGAAGGTGTTCCTCGTCCACTGGAAGCGCAGCGGATACGACCTCCAGCAACTCGATCTCGTCACGCACAGGTTGACAGCGACCCGTCTCGACGACCCCGACGAGAAGATGACTGGAACCGCCGTCAACGCCGTGGCGACGCGCGATGGACACTGGCTGCTGACGCTCTACAGCAAGCCCGACGGGCACAGCTTCATCCACGCGCTCGACCTCCGAACAGGCCTTGCGCACTGCATCGACCTGACGCTCACCGGAGATTTCTTCGCCCTCGGATCGACTGCGCTCACCCTCTCGCCGGACCAGGCAACGCTCTATCTGGCGAACCCGTACCTCGGTCGGGTGATGACGATCGATCTCGGGAAGCTCGAGGTGACCCGAGTTGTCCGCTTCAGTGGGCTTTCGGTCGACAACGTGAACGCGTTGATCGGGCCGAGTGCCGCTCTGACGCCCAATGGGCGCATGCTCGCGTTCACGGGCCAGCGCACTGTCTGGCTATACGACACCGCGTACGGCATCGTCCGACAGGGCACACAGGTCAAGACGTCGATCACCGGAGTCGGATTCCGGCCCAGCGGTCGGCAGCTGCTCGTGCTCCAGCGCCACGGGCCGCCCGCCTTCCTCGACGCTGCGACCGGAGAGCGCCGCTAGGCAGGGACGGCTGCGGCCTCGGTCGCGTCGGCGATCTCGCGGACGACCTCGGCGAGATCGCGGTTCGCGTTGAAGACCCGCAGCTGGCGGTCGGCGCCGTTCCCGCCGGACAGGATCTCGCCGATCCCTTCGAGCGCGTCCTCCGAGCCGAGCTCCTTGGCGTGAGGCCTGAGCTCCTTCAACCGGCGCCGGACCAGCTGCGCGACGGGGATGCGGTTTCGCGCCTCGGTCGCGAGGTCCATCAGCGGCGCCTCGAGCCCGTAGCGCGCCGCGAGCCACTTGTTCTCGCTCGTCAGGATCCGGTGGTAGGAACGGATCTCCTCGGCGCGGTCGAAGCGCTCGCAGTACATCTTGACGAGCGCCTGGCAGTAGGCGGCCAAGGCGACCGCGTGCTCGACCCGCGACACCGAGTCGCAGATCCGCACCTCGACCGTCCCAAGCCGCGGATGCGGACGAATGTCCCACCAGATGTGCGTGTAATCCGCGATGCAGCCGGTCTTCTCGAGCTGGCCGACGACCTCCGCGTAGTCGGCGTAGTTGCGGAACCTCGGCGGCGGGCCCGAGCGCGGGAAGGCCGCGAAGACGAGCTGCCTGGTCGATGCGAGCCCGGTCGCCTCGCCTCGCCAGAACGGGGAGCTCGCGGACAGCGCAAGCAGGAGCGGCAGCTCGACGAGGAGCCCGTTCACGACCTGGATCGCCTTCTCCGCGTCGTCTACGGCGACGTGGATGTGCAGCCCGAAGATCAGCTCCCGCCGCGCGACGTACTGCATCTGATCGACGAGCGCGCGGTAGCGGTCCCGCGCCGTGATCCGCTGCGTCTCGAAGAGGCTGAACGGATGCGTGCCGGCCGAGCCGACGCGCAGCGACTTCTGCGCGGCGACCGAGGTGACGTACTCGCGCAGCTTGCGCAGCTCCCGGTCGACGTCGGCCGGGGTGTCGCAGACGGGTGTCGCGATCTCGAGCACCGACTGCATCAGCTCCGCCTTCATCTGCGCCTCGAGCTCGTGACCGGCGACGGCCGCGAGGAACGTGTCGATGTGCTGGACGAGGTCGAAGCTCTCCGGGTCGAGGAGCATGTGCTCCTCCTCGACGCCGAGCGTGTACGGCTTCGTCTTGCCGAACTCGTGGTCGAGGACGCTCCCGCCCGCGGCGAACCCGCCGGCCGTGATGCTCGACGGATAGATCTGCTTCACGCCCGTAGTATCGAGTCGCCCTGGAAGCGCTTCAACTCACCGACTCCTGGCCGGCAGAAAACGTGGCCGTTGCGGC
>VAXT01000158.1 GCA_005883245.1 Actinomycetota bacterium
TCTTCCTCGACCCGTGGGCGGTGCTCGGCTTCTGGTGCGTCTTCACGAGCCTCCAGCTTCTGCTCGGCTGGTACGCGTTCCGGCTCGATCGCGAGTCGCCGCGCGTCCTGTGGGCGATGCCGCTCCAGCAGCTCGTCTACCGCCAGCTGATGTACCTCGTCGTCGTCGAGTCGGTGCTGACCGCGATCCAGGGCAGCCGCCTGCACTGGCGCCCCATCGCGCGCCACGGCGAGATCGAGGTCAAGCCCTCCTAGGTTCTCGGGCGGACGCGGAGCCGCGCCTTCATGCCGCGCAGCGCGTGGTCGGCCATCGTGCACTTGAGCACGTAGAGCCCGGGCTTGAGGCGGAGCGTGGCGGTTTCCCGCGTGCCTGGGAGCGCGCCGGGCATGGTCGTGACCTTCGTCGTGCCGACCTTCCGCAGCGTGAGGTTGTGCGCGACCACCTGGACACGGCCCAGCGGCGCCGCGGCCTGTGCGGGAAGCGCTCCTGCGCAGCCGGCCAGAACGAGCAGGAACGCGAGCCGCTTCATTGCAGGAGCGGCACCCGGGCGAACGACTTCGCGTACGGGACGACCGCGGCGGCGTCGGTGGAGAGCCACTGCTCGAGCACCGAGCAGTAGACGCTGCGGTAGTCGACGGTCGCCTTGAGGTTGCCGTCCTCGTCCAGCCCGCCTCGCAGGCCGGGAAACTCGCCGATCATCGTCCCGCGCACGCGCGAGCCCATGAGCAGGCCGATCCCGGCGGCGCCGTGGTCCGTGCCGTCGGAGCCGTTCTCCTCGGCGCGGCGGCCGAACTCCGACCAGACGAGCGTCAGCACGCGGTTCCCGAGCCCGCGCGCCTCGAGGTCGTGTTGGAACGCGAGCAGCGTCTTGCTCGCGAGCTCGAGGTTGTCGGACAGGTCCTGCGCCTGGTCCGAGTGGGTGTCGTACCCGCCGTTCGCGCTCAGGGCGACGCAGTGCAACGGCAGGCCGGCAGCGAGCATCGCGGCCAGCCCGGCCATCTGATCCGGGAAGCCGCTGTTCGACTGCGGGTACGGGACCGGAGGCTGGAAGCCGCCGTTGAACGGCTCGAGCTGCTGGCGTAGCCGATGCGACTGGAATGTGACTGCCCGCGCCCCGGCGAGCGCCTTGTCGTGGCCGCGCGACGAGCCGAGCGAACCGATCGCCGCGAGCATGCGCTCCTCCACCTGGCCCCAGACGCCCGGCGCCCAGAACGAGTACTCGCCCGCGCCGCTCAGGGCCGCGACCGGCTTCTTCGCGGTCGCCAGTGACGGCGAGAGCTCGCCGTCGAGGCTCACGCCCTGGAGCGGGTTGTCGGGCTTGCCGACGTGGTCGAGGTAACGGCCGAGCCAGCCGGTCTGGAGCCGCGGGTCGGTGTCTCCGACCTCCCAGTAGTGGCGGGACGTGAAGTGCGACTGGTCCGCGTTCGTGTATCCGACCGCGGGGAGCACGGCCAGCTTGCCCTCGGCGTGCAGCGCGTGGAAGGCGGCTGCGGATGGATGCCAGCGCAGTCGCGTGTCCTCGGGGAAGACGAGCCCCGAGTCGGCCAGCGCGAGCTTCGGACGCAGCCGGCGGTAGTCGGGATCGCCGTGCGGGAAGAGGACGGACAGCGAGTCGATGCCTCCGTCGAGGAAGACCGTGACGAGCACGGTGTCGGGCGGCCCGGCCGCGAGCGCCTGCGCGATGCCGTGGTCGAGCGCGCGCGGCGCGAGCGAGGTCGCCCCGTAGACGGCGATCGCCATCCCGAGGGAGCGGGCCAGGAAGTTGCGCCGGTCGAGCCCCGTCCCGGCGGGGAGCGGCATGCCCGGCTCGATGTCGGGCAGCCCTGCGCCGGCCTGCGCGGCGGCCTTGCGCAGGAGGGCGGAACGTGAGTGCTCGGTGCAGTCGTGGTGCGACATCAGCTCGTCTGCTGGTCCGGGGACACGGCGATCAGGTGGCGGAGCGCGTTCTCGATCAGCACCGGGTACTGCTCCTTCTTCCATTTCCGGTCGGCGTCAGCGATCGCGTGGTGGGCGAACGTCGTGAGGGCGCGCTTCGTCGGCGGCGTCAGGCGCGGCCGGCCCCAGTACTCGAGCGCGCGGGCGAGCAGCTTGTCCGCGTTCAGCGGCGCCTTGTCGTCGTCTTTCAGCACCGAGGGCCGAAGCACGCGGCCCACGAGGTTCCAGCGGGCGAGGAAGGACGCGGTGTCGAGCCAGCGGTCGTCCTGCCAGCCGGCGACGTTCGGCGGGTAGAAGAGCTGCTGGCCGGCCTGGCTCGAGAGCCACGTCCAGGCGTCGGTGTCGATCCCGCGCCGCCGCGCGCGCAGCATCCCGGCGAGGTAGACGACCGGCGGCTTGACCATGCGCGGGCCGTTGTAGAGGAGCGGATGCTTGAGGATCGCCTCGACGACCGGTCGGATCGCGTAGTGGTTGCGCACGTAGAGCTTCTCGAGCGCGCCCCGCGTCGCGGCCGGCGGATCGACCGGGATGAAGTAGCTCCAGAGCTTCCCGACGAAGAACGACGCGTGCTTCGGATGATGGACGGCGAGCCGGCAGGAGTCCTGCCAGTCGAAGTGACCGTGGTTGCCGAAGATCCGCTTCGTGCCGGTGTCGTGGCGCCGCGAGTCGTAGTGGAAGTTGACCGGGCCCTTGTCGTCGTCCCAGTCGTTCCGCCACCCGGTCAGCGCCCTCGCCTGCTCGCGGACGTCTCGCTCCGTGTAGCCGCGGCTCGCGCCGAGCGTGAAGAGCTCCATCATCTCGCGCCCGTAGTTCTCGTTCGGCGCGTCCTTCTCGTTGTCGGTGCCGTTCAGCCAGAGCAGCATCGCCGGGTCCTTCGTGACCGCGAGCAGCAGCCGGTAGAACGATCCGAGGCCGTGGCTGCGGAAGAGCCCGTTCTGCTGGAGCATCAGACGCTGCGAGCCGACCCCGGCGTTCGAAGTCGCGAACCAGTCGTGCCAGACGAGCGTCATCCGCTCGACGAGCGACCGGTTCGAGCGCACCATCCGGTCGAGCCACCACAGGTGGTCGTGCCCCCAGGCGTCGATCGGCGCGATCGGGTGACCGTCGTCGTCGACGGGCTTGGGGCCGATCAGGCGGTCGCGCTTCGGATGCGTGAGCGAATGGACGGCCCCGCGTAGGCCCTTCTTCGCGAGCCGGTTCTCCTCACCCGGTCGCGGGCCGAAACCGGCACGCCACAGCAGGCGCTCGGCCTGGGCAGGGCCGAAGTGGCCCCGGTACACGGGAATTCTGGGTGCGCGAGACACTGGGCGATCCCGCTTTCGCCATCGGCCTTACCCGTCCTCGCCTGAACCCCCGGAAGGTGCCTGGTCATCGGCGAACAACGGGCGCACGAACTCGTCGAACGTCTCCTTGTCGCAGCTGGCGAGCGTCGTCGGCACGAGCGCGGTCACCGACGCGGTGCGGGGCACATGCATCGTCAGCGCGACCTCGCCGAAGTAGTCCCCGGGCCGAAGCATCCTTCTCGGGCCGAGGCCGCCCTGGTTGCTGACGGCGACCAGCCCGCGCAGGATGACGTAGAAGTGGTCGCCCTCCTCGCCCTCGAGGACGATCGGGTCGCCCGGAGCCACGTCGGCCCGCCGCATGTTGTGCGCGAGCTTGGTGAGCACCTCACCGGGGAGCTCCTGGAAGAGCCCGATGCGCGCGAGCTCGGTGACGGTCGCTGTAGCGAAGCGTGGCACGGGGCCTATTGTTGCGGACATGGGCGAGCTCGATCAGTGGAAGCACTGTCCGCGCTGCGGAGCCGACGCCGAGCCGGTAGCGGGCCTGCTCGAGTGTCCCGAGTGTGGCTTCCGCGTCTACGCGAGCTCGAAGCCGACCGCGAGCGCGGTGTGCGTCGACGACGAAGGCCGCGTCCTGCTCTCGCGGCGGGGCATCGATCCGTTCGCCGGCAAGTGGGACCTTCCGGGCGGGTTCGTCGACGAAGAGGAGCACCCCCGCGACTGCGTGCGTCGCGAGCTTCGCGAGGAGGCGGGGGTCGAGATCGAGCCACTCGAGCTGCTCGGCGTCTGGATCGACCGCTACGGCGGGAACGGCTCGGCTGCGGTCACGCTCAACTTCTACTGGACCGCGCGCATCGTCGAGGGCACGCCCGAGCCGCACGACGACGTCGCCGAGCTCCGCTGGTTTCCGCCGTCCGAGGTCCCGGCCGACGAGCTGGCGTTCCCGCACACGCGCGACGTGCTAGCGCTCGTCCGGCAGCAGCACGCGTAGCGCGCCGGGCTCGACCTCGAAGCGCAGCGGCGTCTCGAGCTCGGTTGCCTCGCTGTCGATCGCCGCCTCGAGCCGACCGGCCCGAGCATCCACGGTCAAGGCTTCGAGCGACTGCTCCTCCCAGGTGCTCGGGAGCCAACCCTGCGCGACGTAGACGTACAGGGCGCCCTCGTTCGACCGGTGCGCCTTCAGCCGCGCGAACGACTTGCCGTGCCCGCTCCGGTGACGAGCCTTGCGTACAGCCCCAACGAGACGTTGTTCAGCCGGCGATTCCGAGAGGACCGTCCACGGCCTGCCGCGCTATCTCCGACGCGGCTTCGTCGGGGCCGAGAACGTGCGTTTCGATCCCCAGCCGGGTCGCTGCGGCGCGGAGCGTCTCCGCCTTCGAGCCTCGACCGGAGCGCGGGTTGATGAGAAGGAAGCCGCCCATCGCGTTAGCATCGCCCTCAATCCCCGGAAAGGAGCCTTTGTGAAACTCATCGAGAGGATCGACGCCGCCCGCGAGCGTTGGAACGTGCTCGAGCATCCTTTCTACCAGCGGTGGAGCTGCGGCGAGCTGACCCGCGACGAGCTGGCGCACTACGCCGGCGAGTACCGGCACGCCGTCGTCGCCCTCGCGGACACGGCCGTGGAGACCGGCAACGAGGAGCACGCACGCGAGGAGGCGGAGCACGTCTGGCTGTGGGACGAGTTCGTGGCCGCCTTCGGCGCGAAGACCCACGGGGAGCCGAGCCCCGAGACGGCCGAGTGCGTGACCGCGTGGACGGCTCCCGGGAACCGGCGCGAGGCGCTGGCGGTCATGTACGCGATCGAGGCGGGACAGCCGGCGGTCTCACGGGCGAAGCTCGACGGGCTCGCCGCGCACTACGGGGTCGCAACCGACGAGCCGGGCGCCGCCTACTTCGCGCTCCACTCCGAGCGCGACCACGAGCACGCCGCGGAGTCCCGCCGGGAGCTCGAGCAGATCGGCGACGCGGACGCTGATCGTCTGGTCGAGGTTGCGGAAGCGGCGCTTCGGGGTAACTGGACCTTGCTGGATGGAGTCGACGCCGGGTAGTAACCGTTGAACGTCCTGTTCCGGGGGCTCCCGGGACATCCGCTCCACCCACCGCTGACGGACGCAACGATCGGTGCGTACACGTTCGCGACGATCATGGCGGTGCTCTCGCGGTTGGGGGTCAGCGAGCACAACACGGCAACCGGCTGGTGGCTGGCGCTCGTCACCGGACTGGCGATCACGATCCCGACGGCGATCACCGGGTTCGCCGACTGGCTCACGATCTCCT
>VAXT01000159.1 GCA_005883245.1 Actinomycetota bacterium
GGCGGCGGAGGGGTCAGGGGTGTCGTGGCGGGCGCGGGCGAGTTGGAGTTGTTCTGCGTGGCGATGATCGCAACAGCCGCCGCGGCGATGGCGAGCAAGGCCAGGACGATCAGTCCGACGAGCCACGGCGACCATCGTCGTGGCGGTTCCTCCATCACCTCCGTTCGCGCGCCCGGCATCACCTGCGTGGCCGCGCCGCCCAGCGTGGTCGCAGCCGCTCCGGCCAGTAGGGCGACGAGTGCCCGGCCGTCCGGCGGCCGCTCGCGGGGCTCCTTCGCGAGCGACTCCTCCGCGAGGGCGGCCAGCTCCTGCGGCGCGTCGGGCCGGATCGCGGTTATCGGCGGAGGCGCCTCGTACAGCTGACGGCGCACCAGGTCGACGGCGTTGGAGGACTCGAACGGGAGCCGCCCCGTCAGCATCCGGAACACGATCACTCCGAACGAGTAGACGTCGCTCGCAGGCGTGATCGTCCCGCCGGAGGCCTGCTCCGGGGACATGTACGCGGCAGTCCCGACGAGGGTGCCGGCCTCGGTGAGCGTGTCCGCGCCAGACATGCGCGCGATGCCGAAGTCGGTGATCCTCGCGCGCCCCTCCTCGTCGAAGAGGATGTTCGTCGGCTTCAGGTCGCGGTGCACGAGCCCGCGCTCGTGCGCGTGGGCAAGCCCGGCGGCGATCTCGGTCGCGATCGTCTGTGCCTCGGAGTCGTCCAGCGGCTCGCCCGTGGCCAGGCGGTCCTCGAGCGTGCCGCCCGGAAGATGCTCGAAGACCATGTACGGGCGCCCCTCTTCGCTGCCGTAGTCGAAGAGCCGAGCGATGTTCGGGTGCGAGAGCGAGGCCACCGCATGCGCCTCGCGCTCGAAGCGCACGGGGTCGGCGTCGGCGCGTAGCCGCTTGAGCGCCACCAGCCGGCCGAGCTGCGTGTCTGTCGCAAGCCAGACTTCGGCCATCGCACCGGCCCCGAGCTTCCTCTCGAGGCGGTAGCGGCCTCCGATCGTCTCGTCCATTGCGCAGTAGCTTATGAGCGCCGTGGCAGCGACTCGAAACCTGATCTCGATCGACGAGGCGCTGGGCCTCGTGCTGGAGCGGGTCGAGCGCCTGCCGGCCGAGGCCCTCCCCTACGGCGCTGCTTTTGGCCGCGTGCTCACCGAGGATGCGCGCGCACGGGTCGATCTGCCGCCGTTCGACAGCTCGGCGATGGACGGTTTCGCGCTGCGCTCGGCCGACACGCCCGGGCGGCTGCCCGTGGCGCATCGGATCGCGGCCGGCAGTCCCGCGCCCCGTGCGCTCGACGCCGGGGAGGCGATGGGCATCGCAACCGGAGGTGCGGTTCCGGCGGGAGCCGATGCCGTCATCCCCTTCGAGTACGTTGTCGAACGTGACAACACGATCGAGATCGAGCAGGCCGTGGAGGTGGGAGCGAACGTTCGTCCTGCCGGCGGTGACGTTCGCGCCGGCGAGAAGGTCGTGGAGGCCGGCGCACGCCTTGGCGCCCGCCATCTCGCCGCACTCGCGGCCGCGGGCGTTTCCGAGGTGCAGGTCGCGCGGAGGCCGCGGGCCGCCGTCGTCGTGACGGGAAGCGAGCTGCGCCCGCCGGGCGAGCCGCTGGCGCCGGGACAGATCTACGAGGCCAACGGGATCTTGCTCGAGGGTCAGCTGCGCTCGGGCGGAGCGGAGGTCGAGCGGTCGGGCTCGGTCGTGGACGAGGAGGCCGCGCATCGAGACGCGCTCGCGCGGGGGCTCGAGGCTGACGTGCTCGTCACCTCGGGCGGCGTCTCCGTCGGGCCGCACGACCTCGTGCGCTCGATCCTGGCCGAGCTGGGCGTCGAGGAGGTCTTCTGGGGCGTCTCGGTGAAGCCGGGCAAGCCGATCTCGTTCGGCGTTGCGGGCAGCCGCCTTGTGTTCGGCCTGCCCGGGAACCCGGTCTCGGTTCTCGTCGGGTTCGAGCTCTTCGTCCGGCCGGCTCTCCTCGCGCTGCAGGGCAGCGTCGACCCGGGACCGCGCTTCGAGCGAGGAATCCTCGGTGCGTCGCTGGCGCGGAGCCCGGGCCGCGACGAGCTCGTCCGCGCCCGGATTCGCCGGCCGTCGGACGGGCCGGTGCTCGAGCCGCTGGCGGGTCGTGAGTCACACATGATCGCGAGGGCCGCCGGGGCCGACGCCCTCGTTCTCGTTTCACGTGGCGAAGGCGTCGCGACCGAGGGCGAAGCGGTCGAGTTCCTGCGGATCTAGGGCCCTGCGGCCCGCCGCTGCTCGTCGGTGCGGCTTCGGCTGCGGGAGGCCGCGACGGCCCTACGGAGCAGCCGCCGTGCCGGTCCGAGCCGCGGTCGCTCGGCGGCCGTCGGATACGGCGCGTAGCGCCGGGCGACAGTGGCGGCCAGCTGTGCTGCGACGGCCATCCAGGCACCGACGACGAGGAGCGTCGGCAGCTTCACGTACCCGATCGCCGCGAGCTGCGCGAGATACCACGGAGCATCGAGGCCGAGGCCCAATCGGTTCGCGACCGAGCCGACGAGGAGCAACGGCCCGAGGAAGCCGCCGAGGAGGGCCACGAGCTTGATCGGAAGCGATTGGTTCCGGACCTGCGGGAGCCAGATCCAGGCGTGCAGCGAGGGCAGCACGAAGATCACCGCGTACGGGTTCATCGCCACGATCAGGAGCGAGAGCACGGCGAGCACGAGCAGCGCACCCACTTGACCGGAAAGCTCTTCGCCGTCTCCGGTCGGCCGACGAGGAATGAGCCGGTCTCGGCCGAACAGCCAGCCGAGCGCGAGGAGGCATCCGTAGGAGGCGAGCGCGAGCGCGGGCCATTGCGTTCCGGGTGA
Source organism: Actinomycetota bacterium (assembly GCA_005883245.1). Taxonomy (GTDB): domain Bacteria; phylum Actinomycetota; class Thermoleophilia; order Gaiellales; family Gaiellaceae; genus VAXT01. The sequence continues at coordinate 2,820 of VAXT01000159.1, forward strand.
CAGCTCCGGCGAGAGCGGGCGGGCCGCTCCTGTCGCCCACGCTCCGACGAGCGCGAACAGCTCGAAGAGCAGGACGGCGAAGATCCAGAAGAAGAGCCGCGTCCGGTAGCTGCGCAGCGCCGGCGCGAGTGGGATGTGTCGGCGTCGCAGGCGGGCGAACAGGTCGACGATCACCGCCAGCGCGGGCAGCATCGCCGTGAAGAGGATCAGCACCACGGCCCAGCCCCGCACCGCGCGGGCGCCGAGGTACAGGTAGCTCGACGTTCCCTCCGCCGATTCGACGTCGTCGTCGAGCGACTCGAGCAGCGCCTGGCTCGACCGGCCGATCCGCGTCAACCGTGCGCCGTTCACGCGGTCCGGGGTGTCGCCGAAGGCCGGGGGCGGGCGATCACCACCCGAGGTGAGCGCGACCGCCGCCACGCCGTGCGCGACGAACGGCGCCTGCTCGTAGAGGCTGAGCGGGAACGCAAGGTCGACGAGTTGGGAGAACGCGCGCGGCCAGGTGGGCTCGGTACCGGTCTGCTCGGCGAGCCGCGCTGCCGCCGTACGGACGAGGACGGCGGATGCGAAGCGCGGCGTGTCGCCCGAGAAAACGAGGTGCGGGCGGCCATTCCCCGCGATCGAATCGAGATCGACGACCGCAACGACGCGATCGCGATAGCGATAGTGCGTGATGAAGTAGTCGGCGCCGAACCCGCCGAACGAGCCGGCGTCGCTCGACAGGAAGAGAATCGTGTGATTCGGCTGTGGAGGCCGCGGGGGCGCCTGCGGCGTCGCGTACGAGCGCGAGAGCTCGAGCAGTGCGGCCGTCCCGGACCCGTTGTCGTTCGCACCCGGGCCGGCACCGGTGTTGTCGCGGTGCGCGACGACGACGATCAGCTCGTTCGAGCGCCCCTGGCGCACCGCGAGCACGTTCTCCAGCTCGACGTTCCCGCGGCCGGGGATTTTCGCGTGAAAACGCTCGTGTCCCAGCTCCAGCCCGTACTGGTCGAGCCGCTGGGCAACCCAGTTCGCCGCGCGGCGGGCGCCGGGAGAGCCGGGCGCCCGGTCCGGGTTGTTGTTCGCGAACTGTTCGGCCGTGAGCTTCGCCGTCGCACCGTCGAAGTCCGGCTGCAGGGTCGGGGCGAGCAGCGGCCGGGGATGGAAGACGGTGAACGCGGCGATCAGCAGCGGCATGCCCACGAGCAGCCACGTGCCGCGGTACATGCGGCTGTTGACCGGACGATCGAGTGAGCCGGGGCGAGGTCGGCGCCGCTCCCTGGAAGGCGGATGGGCGGCCATGCGTGGCAATAGTAGGGACGCCCCCGGCACAATTACCGCGGATGCCCGACTCTTCGACCATCCTCCTCGTCGACGACGAGGACTCCGTCCAGAAGCTCCTGACCTATCCGCTGGAGCGCGACGGGTTCCGTGTCGTGTCCGCGCGGGACGGCGAGGAGGCGCTCACGCGCTTCGGCGAGGAGTCGGTCGACCTCGTCGTGCTGGACATCATGCTGCCGAAGCTCGACGGGCTCGAGGTCTGCAAGCGCCTCCGCGCGGAGAGCTCGGTGCCGATCATCATGCTCACCGCCCGCGACGACGAGTTCGACACGGTTCTCGGCCTCGAGCTGGGCGCGGACGACTACATCACGAAGCCGTTCTCGATCCGCGAGTTCCGCAGTCGTGTACGCGCTCTTCTGCGGCGGGCAGGGGCTTCTCGGCGTGACGTGCCGGAGGCGGAGCCGCTCGAGTCCGGCGTGCTGCAGCTCGATCTCGACCGTCGTGAAGCGCGGGTGAACGGCCGCGCGCTGGAGCTGACCTACGTCGAGTTCGAGCTCTTGCGGACGCTCGTCGCGCAGCCGGGGAAGGTCTTCAGCCGCCGCGCGCTCCTGCAGGCGATCTGGGGCGACTCCGCCTACCGGGAGCCGCGCACGATCGACGTCCACGTCCGCCACCTGCG
>VAXT01000160.1 GCA_005883245.1 Actinomycetota bacterium
TGCAGCACGGCTCTAAGCATGAACTGGCTCCTCCTTGTTCGTGATGGCGGCCAACCGCTCGAAGACGGTGTCCACGTGGCGGGTGTAGTGGCCGAGGTCGAAGATCGCGTCGAGCGCGGCCGGGTCGAGGCGCTTGCCGATCTCAGGATCGGCCCGGACGAGCTCGGGGAAGTCGAGCTCCTCCTCCCAGGCGCGCATCGCGTGGCCCTGGACGAGCCTGTACGCGCCGTCGCGCGAGAGGCCCGTGTCTACGAGCGCGAGCAGCAGGCGCTGGCTGAAGAAGAGACCGCGGCTGAGCTCGAGGTTGCGCCGCATCTGCTCCGGGCAGACGACCAAGCCTGCGACGAGCCACGAGAAGCGCTCGAGGATGTAGTCGAGCGCCAGGAACGCGTCCGGGATCGTGACGCGCTCGGCCGACGAGTGCGAGATGTCGCGCTCGTGCCAGAGCGCCACGTTCTCGAGCCCGACGAGCGCCCCGGCGCGCACGACCCGCGCAAGGCCGCAGATCCGCTCGGCGACGACGGGGTTCCGCTTGTGCGGCATCGCCGACGAGCCCTTCTGGCCCGCGCCGAACGGTTCCTGCGCCTCGGCCACCTCGGTCCGGGCCAGGTGGCGGATCTCGGTCGCGAAGCGCTCGAGCGAGGCCGCCGTCACGGCCAGCGCCGCCAGCAGCGCCGCGTGCCGGTCGCGCTGCACGACCTGCGTCGCGGCCGGCTCCGGCTCGAGCCCGAGCCGCTCGCAAGCCAGGCGCTCGACCTCGGGGTCGATCGCCGCGTAGTTCCCGACTGCGCCGGAGAGCTTCCCAACCCGCACGCCGTCGAGTGCGACGGCGAGTCGGTTCCGGTCGCGGTCGAGCTCGAACGCCCAGACAGCGAGCTTGAGCCCGAACGTCGTCGGCTCGGCGTGCACGCCGTGCGTGCGACCGATCGTCAGCGTCAGCCGGTGCTCCTCGGCGCGCTTGACCACCGCCTCCAAGGCCCGGTCGATCCCGCTCAGAACGAGCTCGCCGGCGGCCCGGATCTGCAGCGCGAGCGCTGTGTCGACAACGTCCGAGGATGTCAACCCGTAGTGGAGCCAGCGTCCCGCGGGCCCGAGCCCTTCCGCGACGGCGTCGACGAACGCGGCCAGGTCGTGGTGCGTCTTCTCTTCGATCTCGGCGACGCGAGCCGGCGTCGGTGTCTTCGCCGCCGCCCGAATCTCCTGCGCCGCCTCGGCCGGGACGACGCCCGTCTCCGCCCAGGCGTCGAGCGCCGCCAGCTCGACCTCGAGCCAACGCTCGAGCTTGCCCTCGTCCGACCAGATCCTGGCCATCTCCGGTCGCGAGTAGCGTGGGATCACTGCTCAGATTGTATGGACGGCGCCTGCGGGTACCCGCCGCCCTGGGCGAGGATCCGCGCCGCGAGGATCGCCGCGTTCCGCGAGCCGTCGACCGAGACACACGCCACCGGAACCCCCGGCGGCATCTGCGCGATTGCAAGCAGCGCGTCGAGCCCGCCGCCGACGGTCTTCGACGAGCGCAGCGGCACCCCGATCACGGGCAGGTCGCTGTAGGCCGCGACCACACCAGGCAGTGCGGCCGCCATGCCGGCCCCGGCGATGATCACGCGCACCCCGCGAAGCTGCGCGGTCGATGCGTACTCGGCCACGCCGCGCGGGTTGCGATGAGCGGAGAGGACTTTCAGCTCGTGCGAGATCCCGCGCTCCCGCAGCTCGGCGAGTGCCGGGTCCATCGCCTCCAAGTCGGACTCGGAGCCGACGAGTATCCCGACGAGCGGGCCGGGCTCGTCGAGCTCGTCCAGCAACCCGATCGGCGAGGTCTGGGTCTCGTGCTCAGCCGGCAACGCCAACCGCCTTCTCGGCGATGTCCCGCCTGAAGCGGGCGCCCTCGAACGAGACGAGCTCGCACGCCTCGTATGCGCGCGTCCGCGCCTGCTCGAGCGTGTCGCCCAGCCCGGTCACGTTGAGGATCCTGCCACCGCTCGTCACGAGTTGCCCGTCTCGCACGGCGGTTCCCGCGTGGAAGACGAGCGCGCCGAGTGCCTCCGCGTCCTCGACGCCGGCGATCGGCGAGCCCGCGTCGCGACCTTCCGGGTACGTTCCGGCGGCCAGCGCGACGGTCACCGCGCATGTCTCCGAGACGGACAACTCGACCTCGGCCAGGTCGCCCTGGGCCGCCGCGAGCAGCGCCTCGCCCAGATCGCCTTCGACGCGGGGCAGGATCGCCTGCGTCTCCGGATCGCCGAAGCGGCAGTTGAACTCGAGGACGCGGGGCCCGTCGTCGGTCAGCATCAGTCCCGCATAGAGGCAGCCGATGAACGGCGTGTCCCGCTCGGCGAGCGTCTCGACCACCGGCCGGTGAATCGCGTCCACGAGCTCGGCGACGCGGCCCGCGCCCAGCTCTGGAACCGGCGAGTACGAGCCCATGCCGCCGGTATTGGGACCCGTGTCGCCGTCTCCGACGCGGCTGTAGTCGCGCGACTCGGGCAGCGCGAGCACGTTGCTCCCGTCCACGATTGCGAACACGGACAGCTCCTCGCCTTCGAGCAGCTCCTCGATCACGAACTGGTCGCCGAGGGTCGCGACCGCGCGCAGCGCCGCCTCGAGCTCCTCCCGCGTGTGGCACATGAACACGCCCTTGCCGGCCGCCAGCCCGTCGGCCTTGACGACACACGGCACCCTCGCGACCGACATCGTCTCCGCGATCGGGACGCCGGCCGCTCGCATGACGTCCTTGGCGAAGCGCTTCGAGCCCTCGATCTGCGCCGCTGCGGCGCTCGGCCCGAAGACCGCGACCCCACCGCGCCGCAGCTGGTCGGACACTCCGGCGACGAGCGGCGCCTCGGGGCCGATCACGACGAGGCCCGCGCCGATCGTGCGCGCCAGCTCGAGCAGGCTGTCGCCGTCCTCGGCACGGATCGGGTGACACTGCCCGAGCATGGCGATGCCGGGGTTGCCGGGCGCCGCGTGAACCTCGTCGACCGACGGGCTCTGCGCGAGCTTCCAGGCCAGCGCATGCTCCCGCCCGCCGGAGCCGACCACGAGGACTCTCACGGGGCAAGCCTACTGCCGTCCCGGAGTGTTGGAAAGCAGCGCCGAGGGTACGGGCAGAGCGTGGCTTGGGAGCCTGGCCTCGACGTTCACGAGTGGCGGAGCGAGTGGGCCTCGCTCGAGGACGACATCGCCGACTCGCCGGAGACGGGGCTGCCGGTCGTGCACGAGCTGATCACGCGGATGCTGCGCCAACGGGGCGTCCTCGACGACAACCTCGTCGTCGCCGAGGGCGTCGACCCGGACTGGATCCGAACCTGGGAGGCGGGACGCGAGCTTGTCTCCCTGGTCGACGACGCGGCCGCGGAAGTGGACGACCAGGACCTCGTCGACCAGCTCGACGAGTATCGCGACCTCTTCGAAGCGCTGCTCGAGCAGCGGGCGGCACCCTAGTACGATCCACGCGTGACCCAAGCGGAAGGCGCCGCCACGTTTCGCAGCGCGACCGACATGTACGGGCGCTTCGTCGGCCGCTACGCGCCGTCGCTGTCCGCCGCTCTGATCGACACAGTCGGAGTCGACCCGGACAACCGGGTGCTCGACGTTGGCTGCGGCCCGGGTGGGCTCGCGACGGCCCTCGCCGAGATCGTCGGCCAGGAGAACGTCGCCGCCGTCGATCCGTCGCCCCCGTTCGTCTCGGTCTGTCGCGCCCGGCTCCCGGCCGCTGATGTCCGGGTCGCTGCGGCCGAGGAGCTTCCGTTTCCCGACGGCTTCTTCGACGGTGCCTTCGCGCAGCTCGTCGTCAACTTCATGACGGATCCGGTGCGCGGCGTGGGGGAGATGAAGCGCGTCGTGAAGCCCGGCGGCTCGGTCGCCGCGTGCACGTGGGACTATCGGGACGGGATGACGATGCTGCGTGCGTTCTGGGATGCAGCCCGCGAGGTCGCGCCGGGCGAGAGCGAGCAGTTCGACGAGGAGAACATGCGGTACGCGGCGCTCGACGAGCTGACGGGCCTCTGGGAGACGGTCGACCTCGAGGAGGTCGAGGGCGGTGAGCTCTCCGTCACCGTCGAGTACGAGGACTTCGACGACCTGTGGGCGCCGTTCCCGACCGGCATCGGCCCGGCGGGCGCGTTCTGCGCGTCGCTCGAGCCGGAGCGCCAGCAGGCCCTCCGCGCAGCTCTGTCTCGAGTGCTCGGCGACCCCGAGGGCCCGTTCGAGCTGTCGGCCCGAGCCTGGTACGTGGTCGGCCGCGCCTAGCTGAGGACGGCCTCGACGCCGCGCCGCGAGAGCACGCGCTCGCGGGAGGCGCCCGTGCCGATCAGGCAGACCTCGACGCCGAGCTTCCGTTCGACGAAGTCCACGTAGTCGCGCGCGGCTTGCGGCAGCGTGGCGACGTCGTCGATCTCGTCCAGGGGCTCGTTCCAGCCCGGCAGCGTCTCGTAGACCGGCTCGCAGTGGTGGAAGTCGCTCTGGTGCGCCGGGAACTCGTCGGTCTCGGTCCCGTCGCGCAGGCGGTAGCGCACGCAGACCGGGAGCTCGGTGAACGTCGAGAGTACGTCGAGCTTCGTCAGCGCGAGCGACGTCATCCCGTTCAACCGCACCGCGTAGCGCAGGCCGACGAGGTCGAGCCAGCCGCAGCGTCGCTGGCGCCCGGTCACGGTCCCGTACTCGCCGCCGAGCTCACGCAGGCGCTCCTGGTCCGGCCCCGCGATCTCGGTCGGGAACGGCCCCTCTCCGACGCGGGTCACGTATGCCTTCGCGACTCCGATCACGCGATCGATCCGGGTCGGGCCGATGCCGATCCCCGTGGCAGCAGCGCCGGCGATCGGGTTCGACGACGTCACGAACGGATACGTGCCGTGGTCGAGGTCGAGCAACGTCGCCTGTGCGCCCTCGAAGAGCACGGCCTTGCCGTCCTTGAGTGCGTTCTCGACCAGCAGGGACGTGTCCGCGATGTACGGGCGCAGGCGCTGCGCGTAGCCCTCGACCTCCTCCGCGACCTCCTCCAGGTCGAGCGGCGCAGCGCCGTAGACGCGCTCCAACCAGACGTTCTTCTCGGCGAGCGCGACCTCGATCTTCTGGCGCAGGATCTTCGCGTCGAAGAGGTCCTGAACGCGGATCCCGAGCCGGGTCGACTTGTCCGCGTAGGCGGGCCCGATCCCGCGCCGGGTC
>VAXT01000161.1 GCA_005883245.1 Actinomycetota bacterium
GGGTGACATCTGCACTCAGAACTGGAGGGCCCGCGCGCTCCTCCTTCGCTACGGCCAGACAAACGAGCTGGGTGGCTTCCGTTGTCTATCCGCCTCGCAGGGGATCACTTGCACGGTGATCTCGGGCGCCGGGAAGGGCAAGGGTTTTCTGATCAACAGCACCGAGGTCACTCGAGTTGGACCTTGATTCCGGACGGAGCCACGCGCAGTTGGGACTCGCAGGTGTCACGCGGATGAAATTTCAGCTTGTGGGGACGGGCGTAGTGGCTGTTGCGGCCGTTGTCGTCGCGATCGCGTCTGGAAGCGCGGTGCGCCCCTCGGCGCTGGCGAGCGCGACTCTCACGGCCACGACCGCCACTGGCAAGATCGTGATCGCTCTTGGCGACGGCAGCGGCAGGCGCATCCTCACCAGCGGCGGGTGGTCACGTGTCTCACCCGATGGCTCGCAGGTCGCCGTGACCAAGTACGACGTGGTCAACAACAGATGGGTGAACTTGAGGCTCGAGCTCTTCGCGAGCGCGGGTGGTGCGCCCACGCATGTGATCCCGATCAACTGCTCGCTCTTCTACTGGTCACCCGACTCGACGAAGCTTGCTTGTGTCAGCTCCCGACGCCTCCTTGTGATCGACGCCGCCAGCGCTGCGGTGACGACGCTCGCGTCAGGCGTCTTCGACACGCAGGTCAGCTTCTCGCCCGATTCGACGCGACTCGCCTACGTGCAAACCACCTCGACGTACTACAACACCAACGGCACGCTGAAAGTGATCGACCTCGCCACGCGGGCGATCACGACCGTTCGTGCCCACGGCGTCGCGTCGCCGATCTGGGGCCCGACGGCGATCGCATTCAGCACCGTGCAGAAGCGCGGCGCCCGCCGCTTCGCCTTCAATGCCGCGCTGATCCAGCCCGACGGCAGCGGCTTTCGCCAGCTCACCCGCTTTCACCCCACCACGGAGCTCTACGGTCTGCTTCCGCGTGCCTGGTCGGCCGACGGCACGCAGCTGCTCGCCGGCGTCGCCGGCCTGGACGCCTGGGCCTACCGTGAGGCCTACGCGGTCGACCCCATCCACGGCGGATCGAGGCTGATCGCACACAGCTTGTCGCCGGCCGCATTCAGCCGGGACGGTCGATACGTGATCGGCCAAACGGGGGACGCCGAAACCACCGGTCTCGCGGGGTCGAACGTCGTGCGCGTGCCGTGGGCACACGGTGGTAGGAAGCACATCCTCCTACGGCAGGCGGTGGAGCCGAGCTTCAACGGATAGCCCGCGCGAGAAGAAGAAGTTGCATTAGCCGGCACCTTCCGCGCCGTCGTAGATCCCGCGGCCGGTTTCCGGATCGAAGAAGTGGAGGTGGCTCGTCGTCACGAGCAGCTCCACCCGCTCGCCCTCGCGCGCTCTTGACTGGCGGCCGACCCGCGCGACGAAGAGGCTCCCCTTGCCTTTCGTCTGCTCCTGCGTGGCCTCGATCGCCTCCTCGCCGATCGCCGCGGCGACGTCGGCGCCGCGAACGGGGCGCCCGCCGGCTCCGAAGTGGACGAAGACGTCTGAGCCCATGTCCTCCCTGATGTCGACGGTCGCTTCGAGCCGGCGATCGGCCGGAGCCTCGGGCGCGAGCGCCGCGTCCTCGAGATCCTCCGGCCTAATGCCAAGGATGAACGGCCGGTCTCCGTAGCGCTCCAGCCCCGGGCGGGTCGCGAACAACTCGTCGTCGAGGCGCAGGCGATGCTCGCCGAAGCGCACGAAGGGGCTGCCGTTCTCTCGCTCGAGGTCGGCCCCCACGAGGTTCATGGCCGGCGAGCCGATGAACTCGGCCACGAAGAGGTTCACCGGCCGGTCGTAGAGCGCCTGGGGGACGTCGTATTGCTGGAGGACCCCGTCGCGCATGACCGCGACCTTGTCCCCCAGCGTCATCGCCTCGACCTGGTCGTGCGTCACGTAGATCGTGGTCACCTCGAGGTCGCGCTGGAGGCGCGCGATCTCGGCCCGCATCTCGACCCGGAGCTTCGCGTCGAGGTTCGAGAGCGGCTCGTCCATGAGGAACGCCTGCGGCTCGCGGACGATCGCCCGACCCATCGCGACCCGCTGCCGCTGGCCGCCCGAGAGCGTTCGCGGCCGCTTGCGGAGGACATCCTCGAGACCGAGTACCCGGGCCGCATCACGGACGCGGCGGTCGATCTCGGCCTTGTCGAGCTGGCGCATCTTGAGGCCGAAGGCCATGTTCTTGTACGCGGTCATGTGCGGGTACAGCGCGTAGTTCTGGAAGATCATCGCCACGTCCCGGTTTTTCGGGGGCAGGTCGTTGACGATCTGATCGCCGATGCGCACGACGCCGTCGGTGATCGGCTCGAGGCCCGCAATCATCCGCAGTGCGCTCGTCTTCCCGCAGCCGGATGGGCCCACGAAGACGACGAACTGGCCGTCTTCGACCTCGAGATCGAGGTCGTGAACCGCGTGTGTCCCGTCCGAGTAGACCTTGTTCAGCTTCTCGAGGGTGATCCCGGCCACGGGATCCTGAGTGTTCCATAGGAAAAGTCCCTGGTGGGGACCATCGCCTATTAGGATCTGCGCCCCGTGGCGGCCGTTTCAGAGGCCAGGTCGAAAGGCGGGTGGCGCGACACGTTCGAGCAGCGCCGCTTCCTTGCGCCGCTCCTGATCAGCCCCGCTGTCCTTTACATCGTCCTGCTCGTCGGCGCGCCGCTCGGTCTGGCCGTCTACCTCAGCCTCACTGATGCGACGGCGGGTTCGCTGTCGGGAAACTTCATCGGCCTTCACAACTACGCCGACGTCTGGCACAGCGAGAACTTCCGCAGAGCGCTCCGGAACACGATCTTCTTCACAGCCGTCTCCCAGGCGATCGTCCTTGTCGGTGCCTCCGTCCTCGCGCACCAGCTCGTGAAGCCGTTCCGCGGCCGGTGGTTCCTGCGCTTCCTCGTCGTGCTCCCATGGGCAGCTCCGGTCGCGCTCGGCACGATCGGCTGGCTCTGGATCTTCGAGTCCACGCTCTCAGTCGCCAACTGGAGCCTCGTCCATCTGCAGACCGGGGTGCTCGGGCACCTCGGACTACACGTCATCGACCCCCTCGACCCCCCTCAGTGGCTCGGCCGCCCAAACCTCGCGATGGCGTCGCTGATCATGGTCCACACGTGGCGGATCCTGCCCTTCGCGACCGTGATCTTCATCGCGGGCCTCGCGTCGATCCCAGCGGAGGTGGACGACGCCGCGCAGGTGGACGCCGCGACGGGGCTCAGGAAGCTCTGGTACGTCACGCTCCCGCTGCAGCTTCCGATCGCGCTGGTCGCGCTCCTGTTCGGGATCGTCTTCACGGCCACGGACATCACAGTCGTCTACATCCTCACCAACGGAGGCCCGTTCAACCAGACGCAGATGCTCCCGATGTGGGCCTTCCAGACCGGCATCCGCAGCGGCTCGCTCGGTGAAGGAGCAGCGATCTCGCTCTACCTGCTGCCGATCCTCGCCGTCGTCTCGATCGTGATGCTTTGGTTCGCGAAGCGGGCGGAGGTCACGTAAGTGCCCCTCCCAGCGGTACATGCCGGCTTCTGGCCCGCGATCACGCGGCGCCAGAGCCCGCCCTCGCTCTTACCAAGGCTTTTAGCCTTGGCTGCGATCGAGTTCGACCTCTGGCTTGGTGCTCGCGACCCAGAAACTCGGCGGCACCACTGGAAGGGGCACTAGTGTCGCCGCGGGCCCGTCAGAGCATCGTCTCGTGGCTCATCGTCGGGCCCTTCGCGATCATCCTCGCGTTCCCGTTCTACTGGATGCTGATGACGTCGCTGAAGACGAACGGCGACCTGTACGACATCAACCACAACCCGTTCGTCTTCAACCCAGCCGAGGCCGCGCCGAACGAGCACCAGCCGCTCAAGGACGCGAGCTGGCTCCCGCTCGGCGCCGAGAACCTGACGACGCACAACTACAGCTTCCTCTTCCACGAGCCGGGCATCCACTACGTGCGCTGGCTCGAGAACACGGCCCTCGTTGGTGGAATCGTCGTCCTGATCACGCTCCTGCTCGCCCTGCCCGCCGGCTACGCGCTCGCACGGCTGTCCGGGCGCTGGGGGCAAAGCGCGGGCGTCGGCATCTTCCTCGTCTACCTCGTGCCGCCGACGTTGCTCTTCCTGCCACTCTCGCGCGTCGTCGCCGAGCTCGGGCTCCAGGACCGGCTGCTGTCGCTCATTCTCGTCTACCCGTCGTTCACCGTGCCGTTCTCGACCTGGCTGCTGATGGGTTTCTTCAAGACGATTCCGCCTGAGCTCGAGGATGCCGCGCTCGTCGACGGTGCCTCGCGGCTGAAGGCGCTCACCCGCATCGTGTTTCCGATCTCGCTGCCCGGCATCCTGACCGTCGTCATCTTTTCGTTCTCACTCTGCGTCAACGAGTTCATCTACGCGGTGACGTTCATCTCGACCTCCAGCGCGCGGACCGTCTCGACCGGTGTCCCCCTCGAGCTCATCCGTGGTGACGTCTACTTCTGGCAGTCGCTGATGGCGGCGACGCTGATCCCGAGCATTCCGCTCGCGCTGCTCTACAACGTGTTCCTCGACCGCTTCATCGCGGGTTTCACCGGGGGCGCGTTTCGGTAAGACAGAAACAACCCCCAGCCCTTGGCTCAGAGAAAGGAGCCGTCAATGGCGGACGACGAGCGCGAACGCAGAGAGTGGTTGACTCGGCGGGAGCTCTTACGACGCGCCGGGCTCGGGACGGCGGTGCTCCTGTACAGCGGCGCGGCACCGAAGACGGCGGTCGCCGGCGCGATGAAGTACGCGCACCAGGAGGCGAAGCACACGCTCAAGATCATCCAGTGGCGGCATTTCGTGCCTGCCTACGACACGTGGTTCGACAACGTGTACACGAAGGTCTGGGGCCAGCACAACGACACCGACGTCATCGTCGACCACATCAACCTCACCGACCTTCCGGCGCGCGCCGCTTCCGAGGTCGCGGCCCGCAGCGGCCACGACCTCTTCCAGCACCTCTCGCCGCCCTCGTCGTACGAGGACCAGGTCATCAGCCTGAAGGACATCGTCACCGACGTCACGCAGAAGCTCGGCCCGATGAAGGGCGTTTCGCGTCGATCGGCGTACAACCCCAAGACGAAGAAGTGGTTCGGCTGGCCCGACAACTGAAGGCGGCGCCGAAGCTGAAGGGGAACGGGCATCCGATCGGGATCGGCATGAACAACGAGCTCGACTCGAACATGGCGCTGATTGCGCTCATGCAGTGCTTCGGGGCCTACATTCAGGACGAGCACGCCAATGTCACGCTGAACACGAAGGCGACGCGTGACGCCGTGAGCTACATGGCGAACCTGTACAAGCGCGGGATGACGTCCGAGATCTTCGCCTGGCAGCCCGCGTCGAACAACAATGCGATGCTCGCGGGCCGGATCTCGCTTGCCGTGAACGCGATCTCGATCCTGCGGACGGCCGAGCAGCAGAACCCGGCCCTCGCCAGGAACCTCGCGATCCTGCCCGTGCCGAAGGGCCCGAAGCAGCGGCTGGGCCTCGAGCACGTCATGGGCGTCTACGTGATCTGGAAGTTCTCAGCCCAGAAGGCGCTGGCCAAGAAGTTCCTTCGCGACCAGCAGCTTGCGTACACGGGGCACTTCCTGAATTCGAAGTTCTACAACTTCCCCGGTTGGCCGGGAGCGGTCAAGAACATCAAGAAGCGGCTCGCGAAGGACCCGAGTGGGAAGTACGTCATCCTGGACTCGATCTCGCAGCATGCGACCGCGAACGTCGGCTTTCCCGGCTACTCGAACGCGGCGATCGACGAGCTGTTCAACGCCGGGCTGATCCCGCAGATGTTCGCCGAGGTCGCGCAGGGCAACAAGAGCGCCGCCGAGTCGGTCCGCGACACGGCGGGTGAGGCGCGCCGCATCTTCCGGAAGTGGCGGGCCAAGGGGAAGATCTAGCCTCTGCCAGGAATCGGCCCCGGCAAGCTCGACGAAGCTCGCCGGGGCCGAAGGTCGTGCCTACGGGGAGCCTGCGGCTCCGAGCTCGTGTGCGCGCATGAGCAGCGTCCTGCCCTGCCAGGCCAGGTCGTCCACCTGCTGCTGGCTGGGCTGCGGGCCGCCGAACGCGGCCGCATTGAGCACGTCTCGCATCTGCCCCGCGAGCGCGTTCCGGTCCGCGGTCAGCGCGGCGATCCGGTCCGAGATCGCGTTGTAGGCGCTGTCGTCCGCCGTGCTCCCGCTGGCGAGCGCCCGCGTCGAAGCCGCGAGCACGTCGAAGGAGAGCTGACCGAACGGCGCATCGATCTGCTTGTAGATCGAACCGAGCTCGGTCAGGTCCGTGCCGTTCGGGTTGCCGCGGTTCTCGAGGAACTCGTTCAGGACCCGGCCGTCCGTCTGGTAGCTGTCCTTCAGGTCGAGCAAGGACAGGATGGTCGGCTGGATGTCGGTGTGATCCGACCAGACCTGGCTCGTGAGCCCGAGGTGCTTCACGCCCGGGCCGGCCAGGCCGAGCCACGTCCGCCCGATGTCCTCGGTCGCGTCGCCGTGGCTCCACGCGAAGTGGTAATCGATGCACACGAAGGCCTGGTGCGCCGAGTCCGGGCAGTTGAACTTCGTCGGCGCGCCGCCGCCCGTCCTCCCTGCGGTCAGGAAGTAGTCAGGGTTCCCGAACAGCGTGAACGACGGCGTCCGCTGCGGATCCGCGGTCACCATGTGCAGCGTCTTCTCGCCGACCTTGTCCGCCAGGTACAGCGCGACGGGAGTCGCCGAGCTCGACTGGTAGGGGTCGATCGCCTTCGCAGCTGCGACGTCACGCTCGAGCTTGCGGAGCGTCGCGTCCGTCCGCGCCGGGTCGCCGTTCACGTAGACCGTCGGCGCCGAGTCGTTGTGCACGGAGAAGCTCGGCGCGCCGCTCGGGATCAGCGAGAGCAGGTTCGCGTTCACCTCTCCGATCTGGTTCGCGGGGCACTGCTGGCCCGCGTCGACGTTGCAGAACGTGTGGCTCCACGTGCCGTCGCTCGAGCTGCCGCCGGCGAAGTGGTCGTTCTCGTCCGCAGTGAGCACGAACAGCGTGTTCTGCTTCGTGATCCCGTCACGCTGCAGGCGCGCGAAGAAGGTCGCGAACGCCTGGTCGTACTCGTGCAGGGTCTGCACGTAGTCGCTCTCGCCCGGGCCGGACGCGCGCGGGAAGACGCCGTTCGGGTCCGGCGGGGCCGGGAACGCGTGCTGGTGGTTGTCGTGGGCGTCCGAGATGTAGCCGAACGTGACCGGGACGCCCGCTTCCTGCATCTGCGCGACGTAGCCGAGCGTCACGTTCGCCGGCATACCGTCGAAGCCCGGGAAGCCCGGCTGGCCGAACGGATCCGTGATCGGATCGCCGTTCGTGTCGTCGACCGACACGCTGCCGTCGTTGATCGCCGGATCGACGTACTTCGCTCCGAACAGGCCCTCGAACCCGGAGTAGCCGCCCGGCTCGTCCGGGAGCTGGTCCGGCTTGGCGTCGGCGCTGTCGTCGCAGATCCCGCCGTCGGCGCCGCAGTGGATCGTGATCCCGACGAAGTCGGTCAGCGCCTTGGCGCGAGCCGCGGTGGCGAACGGGGCGATCTGCGACTCGCGCCCCTCCTGCCACTCCGGTGAGCCCTCGCCGAAGACCTTCGTCATGTCCCCGGTCGGGTCGGTCGCGGTCGGCCCGTAGAACGGGACGCCGTTCGCGTGTGCGTTGGCGAGCGCGGTCGTCAGCGTGATCCCGGTGCCGCCCGCGCCCGGGGTGCCGACGTTCTGGATCACCTTCGACTCGGCGTTGGCGCCGGTGTCGATCGTGACGTGCATCCCGACCGTGAAGCCGGAGACGCTCGCGACCTTGACGTTCGTGTCGCCGGCATTGGCCGCGGCTGCGGTCACCGTCGGGCCGGCGCCGAAGACGATCGAGTTGTTGTTCTCGAGCACCGCGTTGGCGGTCGAGACGTTCCCGACGTCGCAGCCCGCGCGCGTGTACGGAACCCATTCGTGTCCGCCGGTGGTGTGGGCGGATCGGTCGCGGCGTTCCCGCCGTCGGTGATGTCCGTCCAGTACTTGAACGACGACGAGAAGCCGACGCTGCCGTTCGGGCGGAAGAACCCGTAGGAGTTCGTGACGCCCTGGCCCATCCGGTCCGGATAGAGCCCGGTCAACGAACTGAGGATCCCGCCCGCGGTGTGCGAGATGAGGATCGTGTGCTCGTTGTCGCTGAGCGTGCCGTTGTCGCTGAGGAAGTTCTTCAGGTGCGGCATCAGCTCGAGGTCGGACGCGAAGTTCGAACGGTCACGCAGCAGGTGCGTGTTGTCGAACTGGAGGTAGATCAGGTGCTTGATGCGGCTGTGGCCGCCGTGGCCGAGGTCGCAGCCCTGACTGCCCGCTTGTCGTCCCGAAGACCGTCGCGAGGCGGCCCCGGAAGCGGCGGCGGTGACGGCGAGCGCAACAGCGAGCGCGATCGCTGCGCCCACTTTGAGGCGTGTTCTCATGCTCCCCTCCTGCTTGCGAATGAACGGTTTCGACCTTAGGCCAGCAGCGCCGTATCGCAAGGGTCAATCTGGCGTAGAAACGGGAGGGATTGCCGCGCCATGTCGGGGAGAGCCGAAGCCGGCGGAGGAAGCACCCGTTCGGCGGCCGGCTCGCCGACCTCGCGCAGGAAGCCCTCGAAGAGGAAGGGCTGGAAGCCGACGAGTACCTTCGCCCCGTCGGTCTCACCGATGAAGGTGTGGGGCACGCCCCTCGGACCGAACGCGAACGAGCCGGGTGTCAGCGAGAGGCGTTTCTCGCCGACGTAGACCGTGAACTCCCCCTCGAGGACGTAGAACCACTCGTCCTCATCCGGGTGGACGTGCCACGGCGAGCCCTCGCCGGCACGAACGGTGACCTCGAGCAACCCGAACTCGCCGCCGGTGTCGGCGCCGCTGATTTTGACGATCTCGAGCATTCCCAGCAGCCAAAACGCCTCGCCCTCGTCCTTGCCGAGGCGGTAACCGTCCTTCACGTGCTCTACAGATACGGCGGTCATTTCACCCTCGCTCCCTGGTCGTAGTGGTATGATAAGCAACTGTTCATGAGCAAACAGTTGCATAGCGAACTGTCGCATGAGGAACAAGCGCTGTCAAGCCCCTCCCCCGAGCGGCTGCTCGCCTGGCGTCTCTACTTCGAGAGCGCGCTTGCGCTCATCGACGTGCTCGACTCGGCGCTCGAGCGCGATGCGGGGATTCCAATGCGTTGGTACGACGCCCTCATCCACCTCGAGGAGTCGCCCGAGGGACTACGGATGAACGAGCTCGCGGAGCGAATCCTCTACAGCAAGAGTGGGCTCACCCGCGTCGTCGACCGGCTCGAGGACGCAGGCCTCGTCCGCCGCGTCCGCCCCGAAAACGACCGCCGCTCGATCCTCGTCGTCCTCACCGACCAAGGCCGCGCAATGATCGACCGCGCCCGCCGCCATCACCGAGACTCGATCGAGCAACACTTCTCCGAGCACCTCAGCGACACAGACATCAAGGCACTGACCCGCGCACTCGAGAAGCTGAGCGCCCACGTCCGGCCGCTCCGCCCAGGCCGCATCAGCGGTTAAAGGGCCGGTCAAGCGCCTGTGAGCCGGCGTCGATGACGGTGGGATGAGAGCGATCGGTCGCACGCGCAGTCACGCGCAGAAATACGGCAAACCTCCCGGAGTCAGGGCGTGGCAGGCCGAACCCTCGGCCGCATTTCTCCGCGGGTCACTTCTCGGTCGGGATCGAGAGCAGTGGCACGCGAGCATGGAAATGGAGGTAGCCGTTCACGCTCCCGAGCAGTCCTTCCTGTGCGCGGCCGCGGCCGCGGGAGCCGAGCACGACGAGGTCGTACTGACCGCGTTCGGCCTCCTCCAGGATCTCCTGCTCCGCGTGACCGCTGCGTTGCACCCGGTGAGCGACGACGTCGTCGGGGACCGTGGCGCCGGCTTTGCGCAGAATGCCGTCCGCCCACTTGTCGAGCTCCTCCTGCATCGTTTCCGGGTTGACACCGGCGAGGGTGACGTAATGCGACAGAGGCGGCGCGACCGTGATCAGCGTCAGCTTGGAGTTCATCGCTCGCGCCAGGTCGATCGCGTGCTCGAGCGCGCGGCCGGATGAGGCCGAGCCGTCGATCGCGACGAGGATGTTCAGGAACATCGCCCGCAGGGTACTTCGCCCCCGCGAGGCGGCAATGCTTGCGAGCCGCGGAGGGCCTCGCTAGGTTCGTCGGCGCCCAAGAGATGCAGGAAGTACGAGAGGGGGAGAGCCATGGGAAAGCGAAGACTCGCGATGCTCGCGGTCGCGCTGTCGTGTGTCCTGGTGCCCGCGGCGATGGTCGGGTCGGCTGCCGCCGGGCCGTTCACTATCGGGCCGCTCAACCTGATATCGGGGCCTAGCCCGTTCACGAACTGCAACATCGGGCCAGGCGGCACCAACTACCTGAATGCTGAGGTCGAGCCGTGGGTTGCGGTCAATCCGAGCAACCCCACCAACATGATCGGCGTCTACCAGCAAGACCGCTGGTCGGACGGTGGAGCGCGAGGCCTCATGGCATCCGTCACACATAACGGCGGAGCGAGCTGGAGCCGCTCGTTCGCCCCGTTCACGTTCTGCTCAGGCGGGAACGTCGGAAACGGCGGCGACTTCGAGCGTGCCTCAGACCCGTGGGTCACGTTCTCACCGAACGGCAACGCGTACCAGATTGCGCTCAATTTCAACGGCAGCGACTTCGACAACGCGATCACGGTGAGTAAGTCCGTCAACGGCGGCGACAGCTGGAGCCCGTTGACGACGTTGACCCGCGAGGATGGGGCAGCGACGGTCTCGTTCGTCGACAAGGAGTCGATCACCGCCGATCCATTCGACTCCAACTACGTCTACGCGGTCTGGGATCGTGGCCGCATCCCGACGGATCGGGCGAACATCAATGCGCTACACGCATACTCGTTCCGCGGGGACATCTGGTTCTCGCGCACGACGAACGGCGGGGCGAGCTGGGAGCCGGCCCGTGCCATCTTCGCCCCGCGCGAG
>VAXT01000166.1 GCA_005883245.1 Actinomycetota bacterium
CCACGGCGCGTGCCTGACTACCAGCCGGCTCAGCTCGATCAACTGTGCGCGACCGGAGAGCTCGTGTGGGCCGGTGCAGGGCTCGACCGCGTGGCGGTCTACTTTCGCGAGGACGCTCCCGTCCTGGGACGGCTCGCGGCCGCGGAACCGCCCGAAGGCGCCGAGCACGACCGGATCCGCGAGGTGCTGGCCCACGGCGCCGAGTTCTGGTTCGACCTGCTCGCCGCTGCGGAGCTCGAGGCCGAGCAGGCGCTCCCGGCTCTCTGGGACCTCGTCTGGGCCGGCGAGGTGACGAACGACGCCTGGACGCCGCTGCGGGCCGGTCGCCGCTACGGAGTGCCCCGCCCGGAGCGTCGCCCGCGCCGATTCTCGCGCCGTCGCTCCACAGGAATCACCGCCACCCAGGGCCGCTGGTCGCCGACCGATCGCCTTTTCGGCCATGCCCCGGGACCTCGTCCCGGGACAGGTCCGGATCGGCGGGCACTGGCCGAGCTCCTGCTCGAGCGGCAGGGGATCGTCACGCGCGACGGCGTCCGCGGCGAGGGGATCGTCGGCGGGTACGGCGCCGTCTACGGCGAGCTCAAGGCGCTGGAGACGCTCGGGCTCTCGCGGCGCGGCTACTTCGTCGAGGGCCTGGGCGGAGCCCAATTCGCGCTCGGCGGCGCGGTCGAGCGGCTCCGCGAGCTCCGTCCGAAGGAAGGTGAGGAGCCGGATGCGCTCGTGCTCGCGGCGGCGGATCCCGCGCAGCCCTACGGAGCGGCGCTTCCCTGGCCGAAGCTGTCGGGCGGTCGCGCCGCCCGAGTTGCGGGTGCGCACGTAGTCCTGCTCGGCGGCGAGGCGGCGCTCTTCGTCGAGCGCGGCGGCCGATCGATCGTCTCGCTTCGGCAGCCCGACGAGGAATGGCTGCGCCCCGCCCTGGCCGCCCTCGTCGAGCACGTGAAGACGATGCGCGGCAAGCGGCTCGCGGTCGAGCGCTTCGACGGCCAGCCGGTCGCCGAGACCGACCTGATGGCACTCCTGCTCGAAGCCGGCTTCATCGCCGGCCCACGTCGAGCGGTCCTGCGGCCCTAGGCCTGCGTGACGTGGAAGAACACACCGTCGAGGTCGCGCAGGAGCGCCGAGCGGCCCCACGGCTTCTCACGAGGCTCCCAAACCGCAGTGGCTCCGGCGTCGATCGCCCTCGCGAACACGGCTTCGACGTCGTCGACCGCGAAGTCGAGCTCGAACCCGCTGGGCAGCCCAGCGGCCTCGTTGCGGTGGAACGAAAGGTCGAGGTGCCGCTCGACGTGGTCGTGCGCGGCGAACCCGATCCCCGCTTTGAGCTCGCCGTAGGAGCCGTCCTCGTCGAAGTGGTCCAGCTCCGCCCCGACGACGCGCTCGTAGAAGGCGAGCGAGCGGGCGACGTCTTCGACGAACACGATCACGGAAACGGCCATCAGCGGGCGAGCGTACCGAGGACTTTGCCGAATACGACGTGTCGAAGGGTGGCTTGGCCGAAAGCACGGAAGCTGAACAGCTGCTCCACACCCGGCTCGCCTCGCGCGGGGTGGTACCGATCGACGAGCGAGCCCGTCGAGAACAGCATCAGGTGCTCGGCCAGCGCGAGCTCGAGCGGGAGTCGGCGGCGATCTCTGTCGACGCGTCGCGCAATCTCGTAGTAGACGAGCCCGAAGACCGCGCCGTTCAGCGCGTGGAGGGCAAAGCCCAGCGGCCGCCAGGCCGGCCCCCGCGTGAACGCCTTCCCGAGCACCGCCACGTCCGAGTAGTCGTGCCGAAACAGACGCCGGTCGACGGGCTCGAGCGCGCCCCAGACGAGCGCCGCGATCGAGCCTGCTCCCGCTGCGCGCAGCCGAGGAGGCATACGCTTCCACTCTATGCCCGAGGGCGACTCGATTCACCGCGTGGCCCACCAGCTGCAGCCCCTGGTCGGAGAGAGGCTCGAGGTCGAGACGCCGCACCCGCGCGCCCGCGTGACCGGTGTCGCGAGCCGGCTGGACGGGCGACGGCTGCTCGGCGTCGAGGCAGTCGGCAAGAACCTGCTCCTGCGCTTCGAGGACGGTCTCGTCCTGCGGAGCCACCTCCGGATGAAGGGCCGCTGGCAGGTTCTGGAGCGGAACGGAGGGAGCACGCGCCGCGGAATGCCGTGGCTCGTCCTGCGCGGCGAGAACGCGGAGGCGGTCCTCTGGCACGGCCCCGTCCTCGAGCTCGACGATACGCACGTCCGCAGGCTCGGGCCGGACATCCTGGCCGACCCGCCCGATGTCGACGAGATGGTCGAGCGCATCCGCGCCGCCGACCAGAGCCTCGCGATCGGCGAGGCCGTGCTCGACCAGCGTCTCGTCGCGGGCATCGGGAACATGTGGCGCGCCGAGGCGCTCTGGCGCGCCCAGGTGTCGCCGTGGAAGCGGCTCGGAGATGTGACGGATGACGAGCTGCGCTCCGTTCTTGCCGAAGCGGCACAGCTGATGCGCCGCTCGCTCGACTCCGGGCTCAGGCAGCGCGCCGTCTACCGCCAGGCGGGACGCCCGTGCCCGCGCTGCGGCACGCCGATCGCCTCGGGCGGGCAGGGCGACGCGAACCGCCTCGCCTACTGGTGCCCCAGCTGCCAGGAAGGAGAGACCCCCGGCACCGTGTAAGTGACCGGGGTGCGCGCACCGCACCTCCATTCTGCCCTGCGCGGCTTCTGCCTCGGCGCTTTTGCGTTCTTCGGGCGCGAGGTCGAGCAGGGCGCCGAGATCACGTTCGTCTTCGAGGAGCACGGCGCGCGCGGGCGCCCCAAGCTCTACGAGTACCGGCCGCTCGTCCGCAGCTTCGCCGAGTCCCGAGGCGGTCGGCTGCTCGGACGCGGCGACACGGCGATCGCGCTCGAGGCCCTCGGACGTGAGCCGGCGGCGGCGATCTTCGCCCGTGCTCACGCGCATGCCCAGTCCGAGCACGCGCTCTTCCGCACCGTCCTGCTGCCGCTCGTCGCCGACGTCGCCGAGGCCTGCGGGGGCTTCGACTGGGACGACGACGCTTTCGACCGAGCGTACGCGCAGCTCGAGCAGTCGATGTTCGGAGACGAGCGCGTCTACGCGGCAATCGCCCCGCTCGTCGGGATCGAGGCCGGCCAGGCGATCCCGCTCGGCGAGCGCATGCGCGTTCGCCACGCGGCCGACGGTGAGCTGGACGCGCATTGGCCCGATGCGGTGCGGCTCGCGCCGGAGAGCTTCGGCCGCGAGCCCGACCGGATGTGCGTGCTCGAGCTCGAGCAGCCGATGCCCGCAGGTGGGGGCGAGCCGCCGGATGCTCCTGGCGAGATTGCGGACGCCGTGACGGCGCTCCGGCTGGCCACGTGTGGGCCCGTCGCGGCCGGGCCGGTGCTCTTCGAGCGCCTCGATTGGCGCCCCTTCGGCGTTCGGCCCGTGCTGCCGATCGCCGCGACGCAACCTCCGGGAGAGCCCACACGGCTCGACGTCTTCCGTGGCGAGACCGCGCGCCTGCTGCTCGGCAAGCTCGGCGCCGCCGAGGACGACCGCGGGCTCGGTGACGCGCTCGACCGCTGGGAGCTCGCGCTTTTCCAGGACGGGTCGTTCCAAGCCGAGCAGCTTCGCTCGTCGCTCGAGGCGCTGCTCGGAAACGGCGACGGCGCCTGGGCTGCATCGCTGCGCACGGCCGTGCTCCTGGGCGAGACGGGGCGTGAGCGGCAGGACTGCCTGCTCGTGCTGCGCCGCCTCTGCGAAGGCGTCGCCCGCCCGGAGGCGGCGGATCTCGTTCGGCGCGCGCTCGTCGTTACCGTGACGCGCGGCGACCGCGAGCAGCTCGTCGCGGAGCTGGACGAGTCGCTCCTCGGAGTCCGGCCGACCCCGTCGAGCCGCGTCGCACAAGCGCTCGCCAGCTGATTCAGACTTGTCACAATCGCCAGGCCGTCCCGCCGTTAGCGTGGACGCGGTGGAGAAGGAGCGAACGATCCTGGAACGGCTCGAGAGGATCGACGGCCTGCGCCGAGACGATGCGCCGGCGGAGATCCTGCTGGACGAGGTGCGCGCCCTCCTCTCGGACGCCGAGGACTGGGTTCGCGAGGAACATGTGCCGTCCCGCACCGCGGATGCCGTCGAGCGCGCCGCAGAAGCGCTGGCCGCGGGCGAGGGTGTGCTCGCGTTCCCGCGCGCCTAACCTGGCGAATCCTGTGCGCACATGCGGTTTTGCTGCACAATGAATGCGTGCAGGACTGCACGAAGACCGGTCGAAGTGGGGACACGTCATGGGGCTGACGCGCCTTCTTTCGCGACCGCTTACTCGAGAACAGGAGCCCGAGGACGCCACACAGGAGTCCGAGGACCAGACGCCGACACCCGAGACCGGCGAGCCGCCGCGCCTGGCGACCGTGATCGCGTTCGCGAACCAGAAGGGCGGCGTCGCGAAGACGACGTCGACGCTGAACCTCGCCGCGGCCCTCTCCGAGGAGGACTACCGCGTCCTCTGCGTCGACATGGACCCGCAGGGCAACCTGACCATGAGCCAGGGCCTGAACCCCGACTCGATCGACCGCTCGATGTTCGACGTGCTCGTCCATCGCCTCCCGATCGACAGTGTGATCGAGCACAAGGAGGTCGACCTCGCCGTCTCGTCGATCGACCTCGCCGGCGCGGAGCTCGCGCTCTCGAGCATGATCGGCCGCGAGCGCGCCCTGGAGAAGGCGCTGGCCGCGGTCAAGGAGAACTACGACTACATCCTCATCGACACGCCGCCGTCGCTCGGACTGCTGACGATCAACGCCCTCGTCGCGTCCGACCACGTGATCGTCCCGGTGCAGTGCGAGTACCTCTCGCTGCGCGGGCTCGTCCAGCTCGAGAACACGCTCTCCATGATCCGCGAGAACCTGAACCCGGACGTGGCGATCATGGGCATCCTGCCGACGATGTTCGACCGGCGGACGCTGCACGCGCGCGAGGCGGTCGAGATCCTCGAGGAGAACTTCGGCGACCTCGTCTTCAAGACGCGGATCAAGAAGACGATCCGCTACGCGGAGGCGCCCGTGAAGGGCACGTCCGTGCTCAAGTACGACCCGACCGGGAAAGCCGCCGATGCGTACCGCGACCTGGCGAAGGAGGTTCTCAATGGCGCGAAAGCGCGCCAGCATGCGTGAGGGCCCGCTCGCGGAGCTCTTCCGGGCGACGGAAGCCGCGCAGCGCCAGGCGAAGGACCAGCCGGACGCCGAGCCCGAGCCCGAGGCGCACGTCGAGCCGCTCGAGGAAACGGTCGAGCACGCGCCTCCCTTCGAACCGATCACGGAGGCGCCGCCCGAGCGCGAGCCGGAGCTCGAGCCCGCTCCCACGCAGAAGCCGGACCTGCGCCCAGTCGAGGAGCTGCCGCGCATCGAAGCGCTCCCAGAACCTGCGCCGCGCCTGCATCGAGCCCCCCACTCCGAGCCGGGCGCGTACCTCGCCGTCATCCGTGTCGTCGGAGTCGGCGGCGCCGGGCTGAACGCGGTCAACCGCATGATCGACGCCGGCATCTCGGAGGTCGAGTTCATCTCCGTCAACACCGACATCCAGCAGCTCGCCCTCTCGGATGCGCCGGTCAAGATCCACATCGGACGCGAGCTGACCCAGGGCCTCGGCTCGGGCGCGTCGGCCGACCTCGGGCGCCGGGCCGCCGAGGAGTCCTACGACCAGCTGAAGCGCGCGCTCCGCGGGTCGGACATGGTCTTCGTGACTGCGGGCGAGGGCGGCGGAACGGGGTCAGGCGGCGCACCGGTCGTCGCGCGCATCGCGCGGGAGCTGGGCGCGCTCACGGTCGGCATCGTCACGACGCCGTTCCACTTCGAGGGCACGAAGCGGCGCGCGCAGGCCATCGACGGGATCGAGTCGCTCCGCGAGAGCTGCGACACCGTGATCGTGATCCCCAACGACAAGCTGCTCGAGGTGCTGGACGAGAAGACGACGATGCTCGATGCGTTCCGGATCGCGGACGACGTTCTGCGCCAGGGCGTCCAGGGCATCTGCGACCTGATCACGATGCCCGGGATCATCAACCTCGACTTCGCCGACGTGAAGACGATCATGAAAGACGCCGGCTCGGCGTTGATGGGGATCGGCTACGCGACGGGCGAGGACCGGGCCGTGAAGGCGGCCGAGGGTGCCCTCAGCTCACCGCTGATCGACACCGAGCTCGTCGGCGCGCGCGGTATTCTGCTCTCGATCGCCGGCGGCGACGATCTCTCCCTGTTCGAGGTCAACGAGGCGGCCGAGGTCGTGCGCCGCGGCGCCCGCGACGACACGAACATCATCTTCGGCGCGACGATCGACGAGCGCCTGACCGGGCAGGTCTGGATCACGGTCATCGCCACCGGCCTGGCCGGCGTGGTCGGACGACACGCCGCCGCCGAGCGCCCGCGCCGCGAAGCCGACCCGCTCGAGCCGCCCGCGTTCCTTACGGATTAGCCGGTAGTCCGCAGTCGCTCGAAGAGCCGGCGCCGACCATCGCCGCCAGCGCCCGCGTCGCCTTGACCCTGAACTGGAGGACGATCCGACCGCGGCGCTGTGCGTCGACGCGCAACATTCCGTCCTCGCCCTTCGACACACAGCCAGCCTTGTTGACAGCGCTCCAGTACGGCGAGTAGCGAACCGCGACCCGGTAGTGGCCGGGCGAGCCGACCTCCATGATCATCTGCGTCTGCCCCAGCCGGAGCATCCGGGCCGGCCCCTGCCCGGTGACGATCGGCCGCGCGTTCGGGACCTTGAAGATCGTCATGTGCCTCGTGTTGTGGACGGGAATCAGGCCCGAGCCGCCGTTGCGGATGAGCACGGCTTCCTGCTTCGCGCTGTAGTCGGTCGGCGCGTCGGTGAGGACGACGTAGCGGACGCCGAGGCTCCGCAGCCAGGCGCGGTAGGTCGCGCCGGTCAGGTTGTCGTAGAGCACCTCGTTCTGCGGAAAGTCGTCCTGCCGGAACCAGCCGCGCGTGAGTGGGATCCCGGCCCGGGGCAGGTAGACGGCGGCCCAGTGGCCCGCGGTGTCGACGGCCTCGACGCGGTAGGACGGCGTCAGGTGCTTGTGCAGGTACCTCGCCCCCGGCGACCAGTAGACCGCGCTCGACGCCTCGTGCTCACGCGCGCTTCGAGACAGCGCCCAGGCGTGCGGGCCGAGGTTCCACATCGCGGCGAGCACGAGCACGAGCGCAGCGACCGGCAGCGGGCGCCAGCGCCTGAGCGAGAGCACGAGGACCGCGATCGGCAGCGCGGCGAGCCGGACGCGGGCGATGTTCTCGCCGAGCGGAGTCGTGAGCGCGAAGGTGGCAAGGCTGACGACCCCGTACGCGATGAAGAACCAGCGGAGCGCCCGCGCGTACTCGACTCGCCATGTCAGGAGCGCCCCGAGCACGCAGAACGTCAAGATGCACATCAGCTCGAACGCCGAGAACGGGTAGCGGCCCCCGTCGGCGAACGCGCGCATGAGAAGGAACTGGCACCCGGCGACGACGAGCAGGATCGCGGCGGGGGCGATCAGGCGCCGGCCGCGCTCGAGCATCCCGAGCCCGATCCCGGCGAGGAAGATCGCCAGCAAAAGGAATGCGAGCGGGCTCGCGGCAACGGTCAGGACGGCGAGGATGCCGAACAACCAGCGCCGCCCCGCCTGGAGCGCGACGAGCGCCAGCAGCCCGAGCGCAAAGCCGAGCGCGAACGGGAAAGCGGCGGAGACGACGAGCAGCGACCACACGACCGCGAAGGTGCGGCTCGACCAGCACGCGAGCGGCCCGTACTGCCTGCAGACGACGATCGCGAACGCGAGGGCGGCGATCCCGATCGACATGATCGCCAGCGCCCGGATCCCGAACAGCGCGGCGAGCGGGTAGTAGAGGACGCTGTAGGTGACGAAGCCGTAGCGCCCGCCGTACCAGAAGTTGTTCCAGAGCTGGAAGCCGTGGTGGAGGAACACCGTGCGCTGATAGACGTGCGCAGCCAGGTCGTTCCCGGGGGGGCCCAACCAGAGGAGCAATGCTGCGAGCGAGGCGGCCGAGCCGGCTGCGAGCATCGCTTCGCGCAGAAGAAAGTGCGCGCGGTGCACGTCGGCGCAAGGTTACTCGCTTCCCCGGCCGGTCGAGACCGCTCCCGGGTCCATTCGAAGCGGCTTTACGCTTCGCCGGATGAGAGGGGCGATCGCAGCGGGGCACAGGCTGACCGCGGAAGCGGGCGCGGAGATCCTCGCCGAGGGCGGCAACGCGGTCGACGCGTGTCTCGCGGCCGCGTTCACGTCCTGGGTCGCGGAGAGCCCGCTCACCGGCCCGGCGGCGGGTGGGTTCCTGCTCGTGCACCGCGCGCGCGATCGCAGCGACCGCCTGCTCGACTTCTTCGTCGCGCTGCCCGGCCGTGGGTCGCGGAAGCCGCCGAAGCCGCACATGGAGTCGATCGACATCGACTTCGACGGCTCTACCCATCAGGTCTTCCTGATCGGGCCGGGCTCGTGCGCCGTGCCCGGTGCGCTCGCGGGGCTCGAGGCAGCCCACGCGCGCTACGCGACCCTTCCGTGGCGTCGCCTCCTGGAGCCCGCGATCGCGCTCGCACGGAAGGGCGTGGAGCTGACACCCCAGCAGGCGTACCTGCACGCGATCATCGACCTGATCCTCCGGCACGCTCCCGAGGGACGCGCGATCTACGGGGAGCACGGCCGGATGCGCGCAGGCGAGCGGGTTGTGATGAGCGATCTCGCCTCGACGCTCGAGCTGCTCGCGGAGCGCGGCGCGCGGGAGCTCTACGGGGGCGAGCTGGGCCGACGGATCGTGGGCTACCTCGCGGACGAGGGGGGTCTGATCACGCGCGACGACCTGGCTGAGTACCGGGTGATCTGGCGACGGCCGATCCGCGTGCCCTACGCGGGAGACGAGTTCGTCTCGAACCCGCCGCCGTCTTCGGGCGGGATCCTGATCGGCTACGGGCTCTCGCTGCTCGACCGGCTCGAAGCAGACGGCGGGCCCGGCAGCGCCGCGGCGATCGCGGCGCTCGTCGACGTGATGCGGGAGCAATTGCGCGCGCGTGGCGGGAGCTTCACCGCCGACCTCTACCGCGGCGGGCTCGCAGGGAAGCTCTACTCGGAGGAGAGCCTCCGGGCCGCCGTGAGCCGGATAGAGGACGAGAGAGCCCCGCCTGAGCCTGCAGGCGCGCCGGGAACGACGCACATCTCCGTCGTCGACGAGCGGGGCAACGCCGCGTCGCTGACGGCGTCGATCGGGTCGGGCTCCGGGGTGGTCGTTCCAGGCACCGGGATCCACCTGAACAACATGCTCGGCGAGTACGACCTCAACCCGCCGGGACAACAGGCGCGTCCGGGCGCCAGGCTGACGAGCATGATGGCACCGTCGCTCGCGCTCGCCAGCGGGCTCCCGCGCCTCGTCGTGGGCAGCGCGGGGTCGATTAGGCTCCGCGGGGCGATCCTCCAGATCGTCGTCAACGTCGTCCACCACGGGCTGCCGGTCGAGGAGGCGATCGAGGCGCCGCGCGTCCACTTCGAGGGCGGACAGGTGCACTGCGAAGGCGGCGCCGACCCGGCCGAGCTCGACCGACTCGAGGCCCAGGGCTACGAGCTCGTCCGCTGGCGCAAGCGCAACCTTTACTTCGGCGGCGCCGCCGCGGTCGAGCGCCGGTCCGACGGCAGCCTCGCGGCCGCAGGCGACCCGCGCCGTGGCGGGCATGGCATCGTCGTGCCCGCATGAGCGACGACCGGCTGATCGTCCGTCCCGCAGTTCCCGGAGATGCGGACGCGCTCGTCGAGCTCGGCCGCGACGTGGCGGGCGAGCCGGAGCTCTGGCTGACGTACGACCGGACCCGCGGCGACGAGCGGCGCAACGTGCGCGGCGTTCAACGCGACGCGAACGTCGCCGTCCTGGTCGCGGAGACGGAAGAGGGCATCGTCGGGCGCCTCTCGATCGCGCGTGACCGCAGCCCGCTGAGCCGCCATGTGGCCGAGTTCGGGCTGATGGTCGCGGCGAGCGCGCGCCGGCGCGGGATCGGCTCGGCGCTGATCGAGGAGGCGATCAAGTGGGCGCGTGACCTCGGGATCGTCAAGCTCGAGCTGACGGTCTTTCCGCACAACGCGCCCGCGATCGCGCTCTACCGGAAGCTCGGGTTCGAGGAGGAGGGGCTGCTGCGTAGGCGCTACTTCATCGACGGCCGCTACATCGACGCGATGTTGATGGGCCTCGACCTGGATAGAGTCGAGGCGTGAGCTTCGCGGAGATCGCCGACTCGTTCTTCAAGCCTGCGGTGCAGGATCTCGTGCCATACGAGCCCGGAAAGCCGGTCGAGGAGGTGCAGCGCGAGCTCGGCCTCGAGCGCGTCGTCAAGCTCGCGTCGAACGAGGGGCCGTTCGGGCCGTTCCCGGCGGCGCTGGAGGCGATCGAGCGGGAGGCGCGCGGCCTGAACCGCTATCCCGACGGCGGCGCCTGGCGGCTCCGCACGGCGCTCGCAGAGCTGCACGACGTGCGGTTCGAGGAGATTGCGCCCGGTGCCGGCTCGGACGGGGTGGTCGACTACCTGTCCCAGCTCGCGCTCGATCCGGGAGACGAGATCGTCTGCGGCTGGCCGTCGTTCCCGAGCTACGTGATCGACGCGCTGAAGCTCGGCGCCGTCCCGCGCCGGGTTCCGCTCCGCGACCACCGCTACGACCTCGACGCGATGCTGGAGGCGATCGGGCCGAAGACGAAGCTCGTCTACGTCTGCCACCCGAACAACCCGACGGGGACGATGAACACCAGGTCCGAACTGGACATGTTCCTGGACCAGGTCCCGGGACATGTCCTGACTGTCCTCGACCAGGCGTACTACGAGTACATCGACGACCCCGAGTACGTGGACGGGCTCGAGTACCTGAAGGCCGGGCGCAAGGTGGTCGTGCTGCGGACGTTCTCGAAGATCTACGGGCTCGCCGGGCTGCGAGTCGGCTACGCCGTCGGTCCGGCGGAGCTCGTGACCGCGATCGGCAAGGTGCGCCGCGCGTTCGACGTCAACTCGTTCGCCCAGGCCGCCGCGCTCGCGAGTCTCGACGCGCCGGACGAGCTCGCACGTCGTCGCGCCGCGAACGCGGTAGGCCTCGTCCAGCTCGAGGGGATCATGCGCGAGCACGGCCTCGAGCCGTCCCCGTCGGTGGCGAACTTCCTGTTCGCCGAGGTCGGCGAGGACTCGCGGCCGCTGTTCGAGCAGTTGCTCCGCGAGGGTGTGATCGTCCGCCCCACGGGAGGCTTCGGCGCTCCGGGCGCGATTCGCGTGACGGTTGGCACGGCTGAAGAGAACAGCCTGTTTAGCGAAGCGCTGGAACGCGTTCTCAGCGCCGCAGTACAGCCTTAGCCCGGTCGGCGAGCGCGAGGCCGCCGTACGCGAGGCGGGCGAAGCGGAGCTGGGCGCGTGACATTTCCGGCGGGACGTCTTCGCGGAGCAGGCGGGCCGCAGCAGTCGAGGCGAGGTCGTAGCGCCCGTGCCAGAGCGCGACCTGGAGGCAGGCCGCGATCGTCTCGGCAGGCTTGCGCTGCGTGTCGTCGTGCGCCGCGTGCTCGAGGATCTCGTCCCAGCTGCGCTTGCCGTTCTGCGAGAGCGCGACTCGGTACGCGTCACTCAGCGTCGTCAGGCCCGTTGCGTAAGCGACGCCCACCCGGCTGACGTTCGGGAGGTCGCTCAGCTGCTCGTCCAGCCGGCGCGCCAGCTCGCGTGGGGGCCACGGGCGCGAGTAGACGACGGGCGCGAGGAACGTCGGGTCGTTCGTCCCGACGAGCCGCTCGGGCTCCTGCTTCGCGATCCGGGCGAGCGGCGTATGCGGGTAGACGCGTGCGCCCGTCGAGTAGACGACCTCGATCGATCCAGGCAGCGAGCGCACGAAGCCGATCGTCTGCGCGATCGTCTCCTCGGTCTCACCGGGCAACCCGAAGATCAGCCCGAGGTCGGCCGAGACGCCGTGCTCGCCGAGGAGCCCGACCAAAGCGTCGAGGTGCCGCCGCCGGAACGGCTTCTGCGCCGTCTCGAGCAGCCCGTCGGCCGCGCTGTCGACCGTGATCGAGACGTGGCCGTTCGTCTCGCGCACGAGCTCGGCGAATTCGGGGGAAAACGGGGTCGGATTGAAATACGCGCGCCAGCTCATGTGTTTCGTCAGCCCGCGCTCGCGAAGCCCTACCAGCACCGAGATCGAGTGACGCTCGTCCGGGAGGTTGAACTCGTCGTCAGCGAAGAAGATCGGCACGCGCCCGACTCCTCGCTCGCGCGCCGCCGCCACCGTGTGCTCCACCTCGTCGAGCACCGTTTCGACCCCGCCGTTCGCGTGCCGCCGTCCGAGGTTCGCGGCCGTGCAGTAGACGCACTGCATCGCGCAGCCGATCCGCGTCCGCACGGGAAACGAGTTCGCGGGCGCGTAGAGCGGATCACGGCGCGTCGGCCCGCCGAAGGCGAGCTGGTACGCGCCGATGCCGTCAGCCTGTCCCCGCCGGACCAGTCCCGGGACCTGGTCCCAGGGCACGCCTGAAGAGAGCATGGCCATTGCCTCCTCGCCCGCGCCGACGACGCCGTAGTCGACGCCGAGGAACTCGAGGCACTCCTGCGGGCACGCCGAGAAGCCCGCGCCGCCGGCGACGACAGCCGCGTCCGGCGCCGCCTCGCCGAGCGCCTGCCGCAGCTCGCGGATCTCCGGCAACAGAAAGCTGACATCGATCGGCTCGTCGTCGGGCGCGTCGAGCCGGTCGACCACGATGCAGTCGTCGATGATCCGGATCCCGAGCCCGATCAGGTCGGGCCGGAACGACCGCGCCGCCTCGCGGGCCGTGCCGAGTGGATCCTCGGAGATCAGATACGGGTCGAGGAGCTCGACCTCGGCGCCGGCGTCCTCGACGGCCGTCCGCACTCGCTCGAGCCCGTACGCGGGCACCGGCGTCACCCGCTGGAACGGGTTCGCGTGAACGAGAAGGACGCGGCGAGGCGGCATCGCAACCGATGCGTGAGGGCGCCCGCCGACGGCGGACGGGGCCGAGCGGGACATGGCCGAATGAGTGTAGCTCCGCAGTGACATTTCTCCTGCCCGTCCACGCTTCGCCCTACCACTGCACTAACCTCCGCAGCAACCGTGTCCGGCGTGTTTTCCGGAGTCATGCACCGTCTGCTCGGAAGGCAGGCCGATCTGCTCAGCCGAGTCCGCGGGCTCCGCCTGCTCTTCTTCGCGGCCTTCGGCTCGGGCCTCGGGAGCTGGATGGCGTTCGTCGCGCTCAACCTCGAGGTCTGGGACCGCACGCACTCCGGAACATGGATCGCGGCGCTCCTGATCGCCGACTTCCTGCCGGCGATCGCGATCGGCCTCACGGTCGGCCCGCTCGTCGACCGCCTATCGCGCCGGCGGGTGATGGTCTCCGCCGACGTCGTCCGCTTCCTCGTCTTCTGCACACTGCCGTTCGCGACGAGCGCGGGCCAGGTCGTCGGGCTCGCGGCGATCGCGGGCTTCGCCACCGGCTTCTTCCGGCCGGCTGTCTACGCGGGCCTCCCCAACCTCGTCCAGGATCACGAGCTGCCGAGCGCGCAGGGCCTGCTGCAGGCGGCCGATGCGGTGACGACGGTCGTCGGCCCGCTGATCGGCGGCGTGCTCGTAGCCGCGACGAGCCCGGACTGGGCGTACGTGCTGAACGCGATCACGTTCCTCTACTCGGCCGTGCTCATCCTGCGGATCCCGGCGTACCTGCTCCAGGTCGCCCAGGCGACGACCGAGGGACACTGGCGCGACATCGCCGCCGGCCTGCACCTCATCCGCACCTCCCGCGCGCTCCTGACCGTGCTCATCGCCTGGAACGTCGGAATGCTCGGCAACGCGGGCGTCAACGTCGGCGAGGTCGTGCTCGCCAAGGTCTCGTTCAGCGCGGGCGACTTCGGCTACGGCCTGCTGCTCGCGACCGCCGGGTTCGGCATCGTCTTCGGCAGCCTGAGCACGGGCGCGTGGCTCGAGCGGCACGCGCTGCCCAGGGTCTACGCGGCCGGGTTCGTGCTGATGGCGATCGGGATCGGCCTGGCGGCGGTGTCGCCGAACGTCTGGGTGGCCGCCGCCTGCGTCATCGTCTCGGGCGTGGGCAACGGCGTCGCGGTCGTGTGCAATGCGGTCCTCGTCCAGCGCGGAGCTCCCGACGCGATGCGGGGACGCGTGTTCACCGTGCTGATGAGCTCGAACTACGCTGTCCTCGGGCTCGGGATGATCCTTGCCGGGCCGCTGACGAACGAGTTCGGCGCACGCTGGGTCTGGGGCGTCTCGGCCTGCCTCTCGGCGCTCGCGGCGCTCGTCGGGTACGGGCTCTCGCGCGGGATCCGCAGCCCGGTGATCGAGGCGCAGCGCATCGCCGAGGTGGAGGCCTAAGTGTCCCGCCGCCGCGACTGGACCGGCGAGACGCTCGCCGCGGGAGTGCGCGCGGGCGACCGGCGCGCGCTCGCCCGGGCGATCACGCTCGTCGAGAACGGCGACCCGCTTGCGTACGAGCTCGTCCGCGACGTCTATCCGGAGACCGGCTCCGCATACGTCGTCGGGGTGACCGGGCCGCCGGGGGTCGGCAAGTCGAGCCTGATCGCCGCGCTCGTGCGCCAGATCCGCACCGAGGACAAGAGCGTCGGTGTGATCTCAGTCGACCCGTCCAGCCCGTTCACGCAGGGCGCGCTGCTCGGCGACCGGATCCGGCTGTCCGAGCACTTCCTCGACCCCGATGTCTTCATCCGCTCGATGGGTACGCGCGGCCACCTCGGCGGCCTCGCGGAGGCGACGCTTCAGGCCCTGCTCGTCCTGGACGCGGCCGGCAAGGACGTGATCTTCGTGGAGACGGTCGGCACAGGCCAGAGCGAGGTCGAGGTGATCGGGATCGCGGACACCGTGCTGCTCGTCCTGATGCCCGGCTCCGGAGACTCGATCCAGGCGCTGAAAGCCGGGATCATGGAGATCCCGGACGTGATCGCGATCAACAAGAAGGATCACCCCGCCGCGAAGACGATGCTGAACGAGGTCCGCTCGATCCTCACGCTCGACAAGGACCGCCCGTGGCGGCCGCCGATCGTGCTCACCGAGGCGATGACCGACGAGGGCGTCGCGAAGCTCTGGGAGAAGGTCGAGGAGCATCGGGCCCATCTCCAGGAGGACGGCAGCCTCGAGGAGCGCCGCCGCCGAAACCTCGCGGGAGGGGTGTTCGCGGTCGCCTCCGCCCGGGCGAAAACGCATCTCCAGACCGCGGTCGAGGGCGATCCCGAGCTGCGCCGGCTCCTGGACGAGGTGCAACAGCGAGAATTGGACCCCTTGACGGCAGTGCGGGAAATCATGGACAAGGTGTTCAAGCTTGGCGACGGAAACCGCCCCAACACTCGCTGACGTCGAGGCCGCGCGCAGGCGGCTCGCGGGGAAGGGCGTGCGCGTGACGCCGGTCTACGCCTCGGAGACCTTCGGCCGCATGATCGGCCGCCCGGTCCACCTCAAGGCCGAGACGCTGCAGCGCACGGGCTCCTTCAAGATCCGCGGCGCCGTCAACAAGATCGGGTCGCTCAGCGAGGCCGAGCGCCAGGCAGGCGTCGTCGCGGCCAGCGCTGGCAACCACGGCCAGGCAGTTGCGTGGGCCGCGCGCGAGGCCGGGATCGAGGCGACGATCTTCATGCCCGCCGAGACACCGATGGCCAAGGTCGAGCCGACGCGCAACTACGGCGCCCGCGCCGAGCTGATCGGCGCCACGTTCGAGGACGCGGTCACGGCCGCGGTCGCCCACGTCGAGGAGACGGGCGCGACCTTCGTCCACCCGTTCGAGGACCACGACGTGATCGCCGGCCAGGGAACGATCGGGCTCGAGCTCGTCGAGCAGCTGCCCGAGGTGGAGACGGTCGTGATTCCGATCGGCGGCGGTGGACTGGCGTCCGGGATCGCGCTCACGCTGCGCGCGGTACGGCCCGAGGTGAAGGTCGTCGGCGTGCAGGCGGCGGCATGCGCTCCGCTCGCGGGCGGCACCCAGTTCGGCTACACGATCGCCGAAGGGATCGCGGTCAAGTACCCGGGCGAGTTGACGTCGGGCCTACTCGGCGACCTGCTCGAGTCGGTCGTGACCGTGACGGACGAGGAGATCAGCGAGGCGATCGTGCTGCTCACGGAGCGGGCGAAGCTCGTCGTCGAGGGCGCGGGAGCCGCGGCCATGGCGGCGCTGCTCGCGGGGCGCGTGCCCGGCGACGGCCCGACGGTAGCGATCCTCTCCGGGGGCAACATCGACCCGACCCTGCTGATCCAGGTCATGCGGCACGGCCTGACGCTCGCGGGGCGCTACCTCGTCGTCCGCACGCGGATCGCCGATCGTCCGGGTGAGCTGGCCAAGCTGCTCGCCCTTTTCGCCGACGAGCACGCGAACGTCGTCTCGATCGAGCACCACCGTGAGGGGATGGACACGCCCGTCACCCAGTCCGAGGTCGAGGCCACGCTGCTCACGCGCGACCAGGAGCACTGCACCGCGATCGTCTACGCGATGCGGCAGCGCGGCTACAACGTCGACCGGTTGCACTGATGCTCATCTGTCCCAGCTGCGGCCACGAGAACGCGGGTGGTGCGCGCTTTTGCTCGAGCTGCGGCACCCGGCTGGAGCAGGACGCCGCGCCCGCGCGCGAGGAGCGCAAGGTCGTCACCGTCCTCTTCGCCGACCTCGTCGGCTTCACGTCCCGCGCCGAGCAGCTCGACCCAGAGGACGTGCGCGCCGTGCTCGAGCCGTACCACGCGCGGCTGCGCACCGAGCTCGAGCGGCGCGGCGGCACGGTCGAGAAGTTCATCGGCGACGCGGTGATGGCGCTCTTCGGCGCGCCGACCGCGCACGAGGACGATCCCGAGCGCGCGGTTCGTGCGGCGCTTGCGATCCGCGAGTGGATCCGGGACGAGGGCGAGCTGCAGGTGCGGGTCGCGGTCACGACCGGCGAGGCGCTTGTCGCACTCGGGGCGCGGCCCGCGGAAGGTGAAGGCATGGCGTCGGGAGACGTCGTGAACACCGCGGCGCGGCTGCAATCGGCCGCGCCCGTGAACGGGATCCTCGTCGACGAGACGACCTATCGGGCGACCGACCAGAAGATCGACTACGAGGAAAGCGAGCCGGTGACGGCCAAAGGGAAGCAGGAGCCCATCCCGGCCTGGGAAGTGATCCAGGCCCACTCGAGCTTCGGCGTCGACGTCGGCCAGGCGCAGCGCGCCCCGCTGGTCGGCCGAGAGCGCGAGCTGGACGTGCTCGTAAGCGCGCTGGAACGCGTGCGTGCCGAGCGATCGCCGCAGCTCGTCACGCTCGTCGGCGTCCCCGGCATCGGCAAGAGCCGCCTCGTCTACGAGCTGTCCCAGGTAATCGAGAACGAGGAGGAGATCACGAACTGGCGCCAGGGGCGCTCGCTGCCCTACGGCGAAGGCGTCTCCTTCTGGGCGCTCACCGAGATGGTGAAGGCGCAGTCAGGAATCCTGGAGACGGACTCGACGGAAGAGGCCGCGGCCAAGCTCAACCGCAGTGTTCGCG
Organism: Actinomycetota bacterium; assembly: GCA_005883245.1. Classification (GTDB taxonomy): domain Bacteria; phylum Actinomycetota; class Thermoleophilia; order Gaiellales; family Gaiellaceae; genus VAXT01. The sequence continues at coordinate 17,486 of VAXT01000166.1, forward strand.
GGCTGGTCGACGACTCCGAAGCCGA